>DATFRK010000475.1:0-3249 GCA_035263325.1 Pyrinomonadaceae bacterium
GCTCTCTTCGCGCTCGCATGTTCTCGACCTGCTCAACACAGGCTTTGTCATTTCCTATTCTGACCTGGCAACATCTCCGTCCTCGGCTGGTGAACCAGGACTTACTGACCAAATTACGGTGATTGGCGATCTGGCGCCAAAAACTAAGCGAACTCTGATAATCCACCCTACACTGGCGGATTCTCTGACGCTGATAACCTCACTCTCAAATTCGATAGACGTGCCGGACGGGACGCCTGTCGCCCAGGTTCGTATCTACACTACTGACGGCAAAATTCTCGAACGCCAACTCCTAGCAGGAAGAGATACTGCCGAATGGGCCCACGAACGATCCGACGTTCGACCTCAGATCAAACATCGGCTCGCTCCCGAGTACGATTCAGCGCCTGTGGGAGAGGGAAAGGAAAGTTTCGCGGCTTATCGCTTCAAGGCTGTCGTACCATTTGCGACAACCCTGGAAGTGAATCGCGTCGACATCGAAAATGTCGCAGAGACGGCCCGGCTCGGCGTATATGGCGCGCTCTTAACAAAAAACAACTCCAAAAGCGTAGCTCTTTCGTCACCATACTCAGACAATTGGGAGCCAGTCTACGAACAGAATCACACGTTGATACTACGCAACAAACGAGCACTGCCCAGGGCCTGGTTAGTGGCCGAAGCAGAGGCAACGAGAGGCGAGTTGGCGCTGCCCCGAATTCGAGGCGAAGGCACACAACCCTTCGATCCGCGGCGCACGGCGTTGCTTGAAGTGCAACCACAGGAGTTGCCACTGCTACCGGGTGGAGAGATCAGCCCAGGCAGCACTGCTCGCGTCACCACCTACGAGCCAAATCATTTAACAATCGACACTGATTCACCCACCGCTACGTTGCTGGTTGTGAGTGAGATCTTCTATCCCGGTTGGTTTGCCACAGTCGATGGGAAGCCAAGCGGAATTTTGCTGACTGACTATCTGTTGCGAGGAGTTGCCTTGACTGCCGGTCATCATCGGGTGGAGATGCGTTATACTGCGCCGGCCGCTCGCACAGGCGCAATCATTGGTCTCGTAACTTTGTGCGTGCTCATCGCGCTTGCTGTCTACGAGTGGCAGTCTGGTCGGGTCCGCCGAAAGCTCTAGAGTTAGTGGTTCCAGTAACCTCACTGGTTAAAGACCGGTAGCGCTGTGCTGTAGTCTGCAAACCGTCTAATCCGAATGTCAGAACTCTTTGCGAAACCTCCAGGTACGGCGAGGATACGACTGCCACCATTGCTGCGTGAGCTTTTGATCTTCCTCGCTTTCTTAATCATTACCGCAGGAATGACCTGGCCCTGGGCCAGATACCTGAACGACGCAATTGCTGATAACGGCGACTCCTACGCTTTTGTCTGGTCACTCTGGTGGAACTTCCATCAAACATTTCACGACCCGGTCAACCTCTTCCAGGGAAATATTTTCTTTCCCTACCGTTACACACTCGCGTTTACGGAACACGGTTACGGAGTGGCGATCTTCTTCTTCCCGCTGTTTGCAATCGGACTACGACCGCTTACCGTTTACAGCATCGCCACGTTCATCTGTTTCGCCGCCAGTGGCTACGGTATGTTCCGGCTCGTTCGTACCCTGACTGAGTCGTACGGCGCGGCGTTAGTGGCAGGGATATTTTTTGCTTTTGTTCCTTACCGGTTCATGTTCATCACGGCGTTGCCGTATTTATGGACCGCCTGGTTGCCGCTACTGGTTGAGGCCTTAGTGTTGTTCTCACGGCAGCGGAGCTGGCGACGCGCCAGCTGGCTCGGCGTTACCTTCCTAATGACCGGCCTGACTTGTGTTAACTGGTTCTTACTTGCGCTCACTCCTTTTATCCTGTCCTGGTTACTAATCGCTTTGCGCCTCCGGATCTTTCGTGACCGCGCATTTTGGATTCGTGGTATGGCTGCACTGGCAGTTGCCTCGCTCCTGCTGCTGCCGTTCCTTTGGCCGTATTACAAAGCAAATCAACTCTACGGTTTTAGGCGCGACCTCGAGGAGGTAACACAAAACTCCGCTAGTTTGGCTGACTGGGTTTACGCTCCCGGCTACAACAAGCTTTGGAATGGATTAGGCAGTGGACTTCATGATGCCAAGGCCCCGCTCTTTCCTGGCCTGACCGCGATATTCCTGGTGTTGGGTGCAATCCTACTGAGATCCAAGTCCGGCCACACCAGCACTGAGCAGAACGAGAAGCTCAATAACAAGAAGTGGCTACGCTCACTGGATGCCATTTGCCTAATGACGGCATGTATTGCAGCCGCGGCCGTCCGGTTCGGATCTCAAATGGCAGATATCGCGCTGGTGGCCTTGCTGGCGTCACTGCTGCTGCGTTTATCGATCGCCTATCCTGCCTGGTTGAAACGTGGCGACACAAATAACCTGGTTGAGTGGTTTCATTCGCCACACCGCGACGATCCATTCTTGCTGGGCGCGCTTTGGGCCGGCGTTGGCATTCTGCTGGCCTTTGGCATGAAAACCTTTCTCTACCGCACGCTCTACAACTTCGTCGTGCCCTTCCAGAGCATACGCTCGCCCACTCGGGCGGGAATGATCTGCTTCGTTGGGCTGGGAATTCTGATGGGCGTGGGCGCCACGCGGTTGAGCAAACGATTGGTTAAAGTCAAACCGTGGCTGATCTATTCAATCCTGGCGGCAGCGCTCCTGTTTGAACTACATGCCGCACCACTGCCTTTCATTCACGGAGCAGTGTTTCCCGACCCTGTTACCCGACAATTGGCGACGTTGAAAATGCGCGGCGGTATTGTCGAATTTCCCTCACTTCCTCAACCTCCTTATTACTCGTGGCACCTTTCAATGCTGCGCGCGGCAGACCATGGTCATCCGGTGGTCTTCGCTGCATCGAGTTTCATTCCTCATCTAACAATGAAGCTACATGGCTTAACCAATGGAGCGAACGTCTCTCCCGAAGTACTCGATCTATTGGAAGAAATCCCGGTCTCTTACGTAGTGATGCGCTGGCAAATGATAGCCGCCGATAAACAGACCGACTTCCGCAAGTTTTTTTGGGACGCGCGCCAGTCGGGTAGGATGAAGTTAGTGGGTGTGTACGGCGCCGATGAACTGTACTCCGTGACCAGGACTGAACCCGAGACTCGCTAACTAATGTGCCGAGCCGTGAGTAACGCATGACGCGATTCAATTGGGAAGAATTCCGGCAACGTCGCAGCGCAGACGTTGTCGCAATCGCCGGCATCCTTCTGTTCTTCTTCATTTTCTTT
>DATFRK010000476.1:0-7881 GCA_035263325.1 Pyrinomonadaceae bacterium
AAAGGACCGATTTTTCACCCGTTCGGGATAGAGTCCACCATCAGCACCAAAGTTGATGTCCTCAAAGAAAAGCCCGAAGAGTGTGTCAGGAATAGCAGCACCCGGCTTATCAACTTGCACTGTTATCGAAGCAGTTTGGGCCAGCGCAAATTGAGTTTGAGTGGCGACAAGTCCCGCAGCACATGCAAGGACCACTACCTTAAACATGACTTTCAGCATTCAACCAAGATCTCCCTGCTCCACTTTTTTCCGTCTAACCCTCTGCGCCAACCTCAGCGTACTCTGCGTCTCGGCGGTGGCCGCCTGCTCACTATAACTCTCACTGCCGATACGCCGAGGTTGGCGCAGAGAGTTGAGTTTGCAAGAAGCCCCACAAGAACCTCTTAACGGCTGGCTGTCTTCGTTTTTCCTGTCATACGCTTGATGTACTCGGCTTCCTCGGGAATGTAGGGTGTCCCGTCATTCCGGAAGACCTCGTGAAACCAGATCGCCGGTTCGCGATCAACATAAGGACGCTCCCAGGAATCCCACGGCAGATGCGTTTGCGCCTTACCCTGGACCAATCCCCAGTTGATTGCGGCCACGCTGTAACGCTTGAATACCGGAATTGAGCCAATGAAGAAGCTACCGTTGCCACGCGCCATGTACTCGGTGCAAATCAGCGGGCGATGGAAACGCACCAACCAGTTAATTCGTTTCTCCAGTTCCGTTGGCGCGTCGTAGTTGTGAAACGAAATCACATCAGACTGTTCTAGCTGCACCCGCTCCATTGGACCAAGTTTCTCCTCAGTCCACTCCCCTTTCCAAACACCACTGGTTAACGGCTGCTCCGCTCCTGCTTCGCGCGCCCAGCCGAACGCTTTCGGCAGTAAGGCCAAAACCAGCTCGACCTTGTTCTTCGGTTCAGCCTGGTGGTAGCTGCCCCCGTTTGTGTTGTCCGGTTCATTCCAAATGTCCCAGGCGAGCACACGATTATCGTGGGCCAATGCCCCCACCACGCCCTTCACATACGCTTCCAGTCGCGCATACTGCGCAGGATCCGCCAATGCTTTCGCTCCCGGGCTCTGCAACCAACCGGAGTTGTGTACCCCAGGTCGGGGCGCACGTTGTTTGCCCAGTTGTGGATTGGGATCCCAAACTGAATCAAAGAGTACAAAGATTGGCTTGATGCGATGCTTCGCGGCAATGTCGAGAAACTGGTTCAACCTTTTTTTGAATCCTTCGGCGTCTTGCTGCCACAACAGATCGTGAAGGAAGACGCGCATGGTGTTCATGCCCAAACTTTCCGCCCAACCCAACTCCGCATCGATTCTTTTCGGATCAAACGTATCTGCCTGCCACATCTCTAACTCGTTGATGGCAGTTGCCGGCACGTAGTTGCTGCCGATGAGCCAGGGCTGCTGTTTGTACCAATCGTTGGCCTTTTGTTCTGACCACTTCTGTCCTTGCGCCAGGGTCGTAACCTGAAACACAAGCACGATGCCTATCAACAACAGTACTGTTTTGCGCATTGATCCTCCGTCGTGACGCCTCGTCGTCAGCACTTCAGGCTAAGTTCAGTTGCAGTCGAGTGACTGACGCCGGAGCAAAGGTGTAGCTTAACGCACCCGACCCAGTCTTAATCTGATCGTCGCGCGGTTCCACGGCACGCGGATCAGCGAACGTGTTGTGTGCGTGCACATCCGGAGCCGACAACACTCGCGCCTGGGCCGATGCGACGCGGGCACCACGAAGATTGATTTCAGTCTCCCTTGGCTGAGTCAGGTGAGGATTGGTGACGGTCAAGGTCAATTGTTTGCCGTTGAGCGAGGCGGATCCCGCCAATCCCCAAAAGGTTGCCGGCTGGTCGTTGCGACGATATTCAACCTGTGGCGCGTTGAGAACGGCGCGAACCGATTGGGCGCCCATGTGCGGCAGGAACAGATCGAAGACGTGGTAAGTCGGTGTCAGGATAAACTTGTCTTCATGGGCCAGAAACAGCGCCTGCAAACAGTTGATCAACTGGGCGCAGTTGGCCATCGCTACTTTTTCCGCGTGTCGATTGAAGGTATTGAGCGTGAGTCCGGCTAACAAGGCGTCGCGCATGGTTGATTGTTGACCTAACAAATGCGTCGGATGCACTTCTGAACCTGGTTTGTGCCACGCGCCCCACTCATCAACTACCAGCTTCACCCGGTGTTGCCGGTCAAACTCTCCCATCACTGTCCAGTGACGGTTAATCAGTCCTTCCATGCGATCTGCTTCGCGCAGTAGTTCATAGTGTTCTGCTTCGTTGAAGACAAGCGCATCACCTTTGCCGGCAAACCAGTCATTTGTCTTCCCGAGTGACACATTCCAGGCGTAATGATGCAGACCGAACCCGTAAATATCACCAAAGATGCGCGGATTCTTTTCCGCGGTCTTCGAGAAGAACCCGCGAGTCCAGTTCAAGTCATCGACGTTCGCTCCGGAAGCGATGAACCGCAGGTCGACGCCGTAGCGCGGCGCGGCCGCGGTGAAACGACGGAATTCCGCGGAGTACTCTTCGGGTGTCATGTTGCCGCCGCAACCCCACGATTCGTTACCCACACCCCAAAAGTGGACCTTGAAAGGCTCCGGACTGGGCAGGTCAGCGCTGCCTCGCTTGATTGCAGCGGTCGTTAAACCTGCGGGTGAGTTGCAGTATTCAATCCACTCGTAGAAAGTGTGAGCGCCTAAGCCACGCACGTTGGCAGCCAGATAGCCTTCAGCACCGCTGAGCTGGCAGAAGCGCAGGAATTCATTCGTACCAAAGTGGTTGGTCTCAAACTTCCAGGGCCCGGTGGGCGCCCCCTTGGGCCATTCGGGTGCGTCCGCCCAGAAGTTTGTCCTCGTTGCTCTCTGCGCGCGTGGACCAACGCCGTCACGCCAATCGTAACTGTCGGCAAAACAGCCTCCGGGCCAACGGATTACCGGAGCCTTGATCCGACGCAAAGCCTCAACCAGGGCGTTACGAATGCCGCCTGTATTAGGCACCTTGGAATTTTCACCTACCCAGATACCGTCATAAACGACGCCGCCCAGGTGCTCGGCGAAATGTCCGTAGATATCGGGGTTGATAGTTCCGATGACTTCGTCGAGCAGCACGTCGATGCGCGCGTCGGGGGTAAATCTATATTTCGCTGTCTTTCGCAGCGGGCTCAAACCAACAACTAGTGCGCCGGCCAAAGCCCCTTGTAAAAAATCGCGGCGGCCGACGCGAGGGACCTTTGTTTTAGGTTTCGTGGTCATTGTTTCGGGGTCTGTACGTAGATTGAATCCCAATTATTTTCGGTTGAGCCAAAGCCATAAAGCATTACTTTGAAGTTCTGAGATAGATTGCGGATGGTCTGTTGCATGCCGACTTCGCGATTGAGCATGAAATAGATTTGATCGCCACGACGGGCGATGCCCAGCCGAGGGCTCTTCTCTTTGGTAGCGAGTTTGCGGTTGTCGATTCGCTCACTCTTACCATCAATCATGGACCACGCCTCAAACCCGCCATCACTACGAAGAATCCACTCCAAACGATTGGTTGCTGTGCCGTCAAAGAGCACTGTAAGGATCGCGTAGCCGGGGACGTAAGAATCTCCTCCAGGCTGCGGCAACTGTGGGCCAACTTTGGCCAACGCGGCCTCAACGTAGAAGCGGTCGGTGTGAAATGCCTGCTTGCTGCGAACCCCAGATCTGGTGGCCGCAGCTCCTCGCATCCTCAGCAGTTTATCTTTAACTTCAACCTTACTACTGCCGCCGCCCTCAAACGTGTACAACTCCCACTTATTATCATCCAACTTGTCGCTATCAAACTCATCACCCCACTCTTCAACTGCCGGCGTGGCATTCTGAGTTTGCGGCGAGGTCGGTGTTTGAGTTGGTTTTGGGTCTTGGCTCAATTCTCTGCGCAACCTCAGCGTGCTCTGCGTCTCGGCGGTGAGTGGGTGCTGAAGTTCGCTCAACCGCCGAGACGCAGCAGAGCACGCTGAGGTTGCGCAGAGAGTTGAAACTGAACGTGGACCTGGCACTGCGTCACCGATGATGGACGACGCGAGGATCACGGCGAGGATACTTAGGCGGCTGTTCGTAGTTGTAGTTAACATCGAGCTTTCTGTGCTCGTCAAAACCGTACGTCAGCCAGGCGTCGTACGATATCTTTTCGATCCTTTTGCTGCTGTTCCTTCTGCGACTCGCTGATCTGCTTAAACTTCGCCAGAGTCGTCTGGGCCTCAGTTGTACGTTTCAAACGTGTATACAGACGACCGAGTTGGTAATAAGTCTCGGGTAGATTCGGGTCAAGTTTAACT
Source organism: Pyrinomonadaceae bacterium (assembly GCA_035263325.1). GTDB lineage: Bacteria > Acidobacteriota > Blastocatellia > Pyrinomonadales > Pyrinomonadaceae > PSRF01. The sequence goes on from DATFRK010000476.1 coordinate 4,299, forward strand.
ACCTGTTCGAACTCCGCTAACGCTTCGGGTAAGCGCTCAGTGCGAAAATACAACTTGCCCAGGGCCAAGCGAGCCAGCGCAAACGAAGGCTCCAATTTCACCGCTCGCACCAGGTACACTTCGATGCGCGAGGACTCAGCGGTGGCTTGCCGTTGCAAAGCGTCGGCAATGAGATAGTCAACCACCCCAAGTTTCTCATTCGCTACCAGTGCCTTCTCATACGACTTAATGCCGTCGTCGTACCGCCCCACTTCCACGTAAGTCATGCCTAGATAAGCGAACGCCGGCGCAAACTTTGGGTCAAGTTCGATCGCATGATTAAGGGTCTTCGCCGCCTCTTCATTTCTGCCCGCTTTGAAGTGCGCAATGCCCAGGGCGAGCCACAGCCGCGCCGAGTTCGGAAATAGCTGCAGTGCTTCATTGAGGCGAATGACTGCCGCTTCCGGTGCGAGTACGCTGGTCAAAAGCATGCCGTAGGTGAACCGGTACGTTTCCGATTGCGGATCAGCTTGAATTGCCAGTCGCATGGCCGGAATCGCATTTTCAATGTGGCCGCTCTTTTCATAAACCGAAGCCAGCAACGCGTAGATCGGCGCGGTCTCCAGCTTACGCGCAACTGCGGATTCAAGCGTGCGACCGGCGGAAGGTAGATCTTCAATTGCAATGTAAGCCTTCGCCAAACGGACGACTGTTTCTGCATTCATTGGTTCGGCGCTCACTGCCGCGCCAAGTTCAATCACTGCCTCCTTAGCCAAACCGGATTCCAATAATGCGCTTCCGAGTTCAGCCCGGGCGGTGGCACTGCTTGTCTGGCTGTTGGCGGTAGTAACTCGTGCCGAGTACTCGGGAAAGTAGCGCGTGGCGCTGGCCGGGTCTTTGAGACGCAAGGAAATCACTACCAGGGCCCGTGCTATTTCGGCATCAGGAGCGAGTTCGAAAGCGCGCGCAAAATAGTCGCGGGCCAGACGCAGATCGTCCGGCCTCCCGGTGGCAAAACGCAGTTGGGCCAAATTAACCAGGGCACTGGGTTGGTCTTTATGCAAACGAATGGAGGCTTCAAATTGGACCGTAGCCTCCTTCGAGCGGCCAAGCTTCAATAGCACTGCGCCATAATTATTGTGCGCAGAAGCTGAGCCAGGATCAGCGCTGGTGGCAGCGGCGAAGTATCGCTCGGCCCTCGCGAGGTCACCCGCGCGATCAGCGATGATGCCCAGGTAAGTATTGGCCGTCGCATCCCTGGGATTTGCTGCCAGTACTTGTTCGAATGCTTTTTGGGCGGCAGCGTCTTCTCCTCGCTCGAACGCGGCAACGGCCGCGTCAAGCAAAGGATCTGTCTTCGCTGGCGTAGCCGGAGTCACTCGTGCTGTGGTCTGCGCGACACTGTCGGTTGTAACGATGAGAATGATGCTCAAGAGGAGCATCGTGAAGACTAGAATTGTCTTCTCAGCCTCGCTAACCAACTTAGGTGTGACTGTCAGACTTTGCATCCTGGCTTTATGCTGGTGGGTTGCCGGACTGTTGCTCCAGCTTGCTCACCCCCTCCTTGACAGTCGGGCTACTGCAACGGGCTGCTGCCCAAAGAAAACAGAAACGGCGTGAGAAGGTTCATTAAGTCCCCTCTCTCCTCACGCCGTTCGTGTCAGTTCGGTTCAGAAAATAAACCGTCCGCCCAATTGGATGTGTCGCGGCTGATTAAAGTCGCCACCACGCGTCGACACGCCAATCGTTCGATTCCCGAAAAAGTCAAAGTTCACATCGGGTAAAAGGAAGCGCCCGCGGTTGAAAATGTTGAAGAAGTCCACCCGTATCTCAAACGAGGTCGTCTCAGTGATTCTAGTTCGTTTGAGAATATTGAAGTCTTCAGTGTAAAACGGCTGCCCACGCAGACTACTATAAGTCGGCGCTGCATTGCCAAAGAAGCGCTGTGGATTAGCGTAATACGCAGCATAAGCAGGAGAGCCTATGTCGCCTGTTTGAAACAGCGGATTCCCCGTCCCCGAAGAAAACTGATACGGAGTGGGGGTGGAGAATGCGCCCGGATTGAGGTATTGATACTGCGTTCCACCAGCCGGCGTATGAGTATAGAAATCCTGACCTGTAATATTCGGACGGAGGTTCCCGCCGAAACCTACCAGGTCGAGGAAGTCTCTTGCTTGACCTGCGATAAACGGCACCAACAATGGACCGTCGCGATAGCGTAAGACGGCTGACAGCTGCCAACCGCCTACTACGCGGTCCATCAGTCCCGGATCATTCAAGTAGCGTTTACCTTTGCCGAATGGCAATTCAGCCAGGAAATTCACCACGAAGGAATTTGGCACGATATTCGACGACGGCGTGCGCAAGGCTTTGCGATCATAAGGATTTTGTACCACGCCGCTAAGTGGAGTCGCACCGAACAAATCTTCCGCTGCATCCGTCAGCAACTTCGCAAAAGTATAGGAAGCGCCAACCTGAATACCGCCCGAGAAACGTCGATTCAGATCAACCTTCAGAGCGTTGTAAAAACTTTGGCCCTGACTCTCCATGTGTTCTGTGATGCGACCGTACTGCGGAAACGGTTTCAAAGCCTGGGCCACAGTTCCCTGGAACCCGGGGAAGACTGCGTTGTTATTCGCAGGTAGGGTGACGCCGACGCTTTGTGCGTAAGCGCGCTGCGAAGTGGTCACATCTGCCAGGTTCATACCTAAGAACGCCGCGCCCAACTTCAAGGCATCGAACGGCACCGCATTGACCGGACTGAAAGCTGATCGCAGGCGAGTACCCTTGCTGCCGATCCAGCCTACCGACGCGACAAACTTCGCCGGCAGTTCGCGTTCAATGTTCAAGCTGTATTGGGCCGTGCGACCGTTCTTAAAGAACCTGTCGAAACCTTCCACATCGGTGGGACCCGGGGTAGTCACAAACTGACTGGTTGGATCTGGGGTCGGGAGTACCGGATAGGTACTGAGCCTGATGTTGGCGTCGAAATTGAAGTTAATGTTGGCGCCACCTTGCACTGAGAACCCGGCTTGTCCACCACGTCCAAACTCGTTGTAGAGCAGGGGTGCGTAATAGAGGCCGTAACCACCGCGAACGACGGTCTTGTTGTTGATGGCATAAGCAAAACCGAGCCGCGGCCCCCAATCGGTGTAGTCAGGTTTAATGAGACCGCGATACGGCGACGTTGGTCCATAGTTTGTACCTGGCGGTCCCGTCAGCGCCCCAAGTCGATTGCCCGCAGCCGGATTCGGCTCGAGGCGATCGAAGCCACGGTATTTGTCGAGATGCTCAACTCGCGGATAAGGAATGTCGTAACGCACTCCGACGTTCAGGGTTAGCTTCTGCGTAACTTTGATGTCGTCCTGCACGAAAAAGCTCGGTTCGAAGAACCGGAAACCCGGATCGATGGATTGCACCGTGGCAAAGGAGAACTCCGGTGCACCAGTGAGCAGGCTGGCAACCGGCCAACCTTCACGACCCGAAAAGTCTCCGTTGGCGGTCTGGACACTCTGAAAATTGAAGTTGCCACCGAGATCGAAGTGGTTTGAGTCGTTCAGCTGTTGCCAACGCACGTCAGCGCCAAACCTCAGTGAATGGCGGC
>DATFRK010000477.1:0-13053 GCA_035263325.1 Pyrinomonadaceae bacterium
GACGTATGGTTGACTCTTCAGCCAAGTCAACCCGTCCTCCAGGTCCCTCAGTTCAAGTTCGCCGAAGTTCTTATATACCGCCCAAGTCGATTCAACGCCTTTTCCACTCGCCGTGCGGTTGTCACAAACCCAAACAATGTAGCCCTTCTGCGCCAGTAGTTGGTGCCACATGTACGTGGTCGCGCCCCAGGCATTTCTCACCTGCGGTGCATGTGGACCACTGTAGGTGAACGACATCACGGGATATTTCTTGTTGGGATCGAAATCGGGCGGCTTGATCATCATCGCCTCCATGACAAAACCGTCCCGCGTCTTAACCTGCAGCAATTCGGTAGCACCGAGTTTGTAATCCTTGAGTGCCTCGACTTTGTTTTCACTGACCACTCGCACCAACTTTCCGCCGGCATCGAACAGTCTTACTTGCTGTGGTGTGTTTATGTCGCTCCACGAATCCAGAAAGTACTTACTCGTAGGACTGACATCGAATCGATGCGTACCTTCGCTGGTCGTCAATCGGGTTAACCCGGTGCCATCGATCTTAATACTGTACCCCTGCGGCGCAATTGGGTTGTGCTCGGTCGCAGTAAAAAACACTATTCCCTTATCCTCGTCTACTCCTTCGAGTGACCGAGCCTCCCATCTGCCATCAGTAACCTGGCACAAGAGCTTACCGTCGGCTGCATAATGAAAGATGTGCCGCCACCCGGTTCTTTCGCTCAACCACAAGAAAGAGCCATCGTTTAGCCAGGTTGGGTTGTCAATCGCCTCGACCCATGCTTTCGATGTCTCACGAAACGCCGTCGTGTTTTTGCCATCGCGAGCATCAGCGAAATTGAGGTCTAGATAAGTCTGCTCGCGATTCTGCGCCTGGTACACCACCTTCTTGCTATCAGGAGTCCACGTCACCCGCGCAATGAGAAAATCGGTTGGTTGATACTTCGCAGTGTCGACCCAACGGATGTCTCCTCCGATTGCCCCCACGATGCCGAGTTTGACTATCGGATTTGGATCGCCGGCCTTGGGATAGGGAGTGACCTCCAGTTTTTGGTCGTAGGGGATGTGATCGACAACCGTAAACTCGGGTACCGGACTCTCATCGATACGCAGGAAGGCTATCGTCGTTGAGTCTGGACTCCACCAGTAAGCGCCGAAGTTACCGCGACCATAAACCTCCTCCTGGTAGACCCAATCGAGACGACCGTTAAGAATCTTGGCAGTACCGTCACTGGTGAGCGCACGTTCCCGGCGCTGCATTGCCAAATCCTCAACATACAAATTGTTGCCGCGCACAAAACTCACCATGCGCCCATCGGGACTGAATTCCTCGCCAACCTCCTCATCAGGATTGTTGGTAAGACGAATAGCGCGATCACTACCCAGTTCGTAATAGAACAGATCGTTGGACCAGTTGATCAGAACCCCGTTCTCGCCCGGGTTCAAATGGTAAGTACCCCGGTTTGATAACTGTCTCGCGTCCTGCGCACTGATCCCCGGCAGCGCTGCAAACGCGGCCTGCATCTTGGCACTGTCGAAGAAGGCGACTGCTTCACCGGTTACCGCATCAACCCTCTGAATGCGTGGCACGTCGCGCCGCGAGGCATCGTTGGTTAGCAGATAGTGAGTTCCGTCCTTTAACCAGCGCAGCGTGGGTGTGGTACCGCCAAAGTTGACGCGCTTGGTGGGATGGAAAATGTCTTCAACGGTTAGGAGTTTCTGTTGAGCTAGTACTGGGAATGCGACCAATAGCGTGGCAACAATTGCCAACACAGTAGTATTTTTCGTCTTCAAAGGGTTACTCCAACAATATTGAGATTGGTTACGCGGATTTTGGTGTCATTCGTTTGATGATGGGGGTCAGGACCGCAAGTAAGAGTGCCGCAAAAATGCTGATTGCAGCAAAGATTCCGAAAGCACGAGTCAGTACTTCAGGAGTTCCGCTTTCGAATAATTGGGTCGTGCGCCCTGCGATGTAACTGCCGATCGAAATTGACAGAAACCACACGCCCATCATGAGCCCGACCATGCGCATCGGCGACAATTTGCTAATGGTACTCAGGCCAACCGGGCTGAGACACATTTCACCCACGGTCTGAATGAAGTAGACGATCAGCAGCCACCAGGGTGATACACGACCCGCACCGGTAAGGCTCGCAGCAAGTGTAATCACCCCAAAAGCAATGCCGGCAAACAGCAAACCAAAGGCAAACTTTGCCGGGCTGGAGGGTTGACGATCACCCATCTTCTGCCAAAGAAAAGCGAAGATGGGCGCCAGGATGATTACAAATATCGCAGGCACTGACTGCCACCAGCTCGAAGGAAAGGTTAGACCAAAGACTTCATTGCGGGTGAGCCGGTCCGCAAAAAGGGTCATGCTTGATCCGGCCTGCTCGTAGGTCATCCAAAAGATAACGGAGAACACTACCAGGATGAAAATTACCAGCACGCGTCTCAGTTCTTCGCCCTTCAGCAGGCGCGTCGTGCCTCCGAGATAACCAACGAAATACCCCACCACGGTCCAAAAAGGGACCGATACCCAACCTGCGTCAAAACGGTACCCGAAGCCCGCGCCTAACAACCCACCGACGATTGATAAGGCAATCGTGACAAGATCCAACTTACGCCTTTCACTCGCTGTCCCCGCTTCCCTGGTTGGTTTCTTTCCCACATCTTTGAGTCGGTTGCCGCCCAAAACGTATTGAATGATTCCGAGTGTCATGCCAACGCCGGCTGCGGCAAAGCCCCAATGCCAACTCTTCGCCGGATCCAACCCTAGACCGACAATGATTCGTTTGAAAGTGTCGCTCTGAGCGAGGAATCCTGTGACGAAGGGCGAAATGAATGCTCCCAGATTGATGCCCATGTAAAAGATCGAGAAGCCGGCGTCCCGTCGCTTGTCGCCAGACTGGTACAGTTGCCCAACCATCGCGCTGATATTCGGCTTCAGCAGGCCGGTGCCCATAGCAATCAGAATCAGTGCGGCATAGAACGTAGGCAGACTGTCGATGGCCATCGAATAGTGGCCGCATGCGATAATGATTGCGCCGATCAGGACCGCACGCCTCGCGCCGAGCACCTTATCCGCCAGCCAACCGCCGACCAAAGGCAGATACCAGACCGACGACACGTAGGTTGCGTAGATTGCGCCTGAGTACGCCTCACTGAAACCGAGTCCGCCGTCGATGACCTTAGAAGTCATGTAGAGCGTCAATAGCGCTCGCATGCCGTAATAGCTGAAGCGCTCCCACATCTCAGTGAAGAACAGAGTCGACAAACCGCGCGGGTGACCAAAGAATCCGTGATCTTCGGCGGTACTGGCGGAACCTGCGGTCGCGTTTGGCACTGTGCTCATACGAAAAGTTCCTTTTCGTCTTTAAGAAGTTTTAGCGCTGTCCGAGTCGGAAAACAGAAACTAAGGAGAGAAACGCTACCCTGAATTGGACAAGTTACAAGGGAAATCGCGGAGCATTCAGCCAAATACCGCGCTTAGTGTCAAGGCGGGAATACCACCAACGGCAGTGTGTCTGTCAAAAACTAATCCGCTCTCATTCACCCCAGGGCTTTAGCCTGGGGATCAGCGAGCTCTTGAAATTCGGGAACCATTTTAATGGTTTATCAAGGCTCCTCCCGAAGCGGAGGTTGGCGATAGGAAACCATTAAACTGGTTTCCTGATTAGCTGAGCATATGTGATCCCCGGGCTAAAGCCTCGGGGTGAATGAGATGGGCTCCAATCTTTGCCACAGACTTGGCCGTTGGTGGAATTCCCTCGCGAATGTTCGGGCCACCCTATTCGTTCAGAGGAGTCGGTGAAAGATGAAACACCAGAGCTGCTGAGGCGGGAGACAAGACCGGATGATAACTCCTACCGTAACGAGTCTCGATTGATTTCACGTAATTGCGGGTCTCATCATAAGGTGGAATGCCATTGTACTTATCGACCGCTCCTTCACCGGCGTTGTAGCCCGCCAAAGTCAGCTCGACATCACCCGAGAACCTTTTCAAGAGCCAACTCAAATACTTAGTGCCGGCGTTGATATTGTCTTCCGGACTATTGATATCTTTGCATCCAAAACGCTTGGCAGTTGCGGGCATCAACTGCATGAGACCTTGAGCTCCAGCATGAGAATGCGCTTCCGAATCGTACTTGGACTCTTGCCAGATCACCGCGTGAATCAGTCTAGGATCAACCCCTTCGCGTTCGCCTGCCCGGAGAATGATCCCGTCCAGGTTGGGATCGCCGGAGGTTGGAATCTCGGAAACTTCGAGTTGCGAATTGGTGGGGGCAAGGGCTGAACTGATGAACGCTCCAGTAATATTTGTAAATATGAAAGCAGCGATTACGGCGAATGGTGCGAACTTGATAGAGCGCAAGTGGGGGAAATGCAAAGGCAATTTCATTCAGTATTCTCCATGCACCCGCCAGCAGGCGGATCTCTATTAACATTCTGAAAAAGAATGTGTTAAGGAACTCTGGATAAAGGCACTAACCAAAAGTGTCTAACTTCGGAAGCCGCGACTCTGATGGAAGTTATACTGAAGAGGTTGCTTTTTTGTTCCCCAGATTTTCACCGCTAAATACTTGTGCTGCATGTACTTAAACGGTTCAACGGGTCGGTCTCTTTGCTTTGTTCTGTCAACTTGATGACACTTTTGAAACACTTGATTCGCCATCTTTCCCAATTTCGGGAAAGGCTCGCAACATCAGCGATAAATGGGACCATTCTTGACGCCTAATTCCAAACAGCGTATAAGCACAAGCGAAAAGCGTGGTGAGTTAAGGCGACTTGCGGCCACGTAAAATAACCAGCTAAACAGCTCGGGCAGTCCCAAAAGGAGACCCGAAAACTTCAAAAGATTTTGAAGTCCCGCGTTGTTTGGCGCGGGACTTTTTCATTTTGGTTTTCGGCCTTTGGCCTTTGGTCTTAGATCAGCTTTCGCTGTTAGGAACAAAGGCCGAAGACCAAAAACCTAAGACCAATCTCTTATGGAACCCTTCAAGAGCCTCCTCGAAACCGACCGCATCCACGTCGTCGATGGCGCGATGGGTACGATGCTTTACGCCAAGGGCGTCTACATCAACCGCTGTTATGACGAACTTAGCGTCACCAATCCCGATTTAGTGCGTGAGGTTCATAGCGAATACATTCGTGCTGGCGCTGATATCATCGAAACCAATACCTTTGGGGCCACCGCTCACAAATTGCAGCAGTACGGACTCGAAGGCAGTCTTTATGACATCAATTTCGCCGCTGCAAAGATAGCTCGCGAGGCTGCCGCCGACCGCGCCTACGTGGCCGGCGCCATTGGTCCACTGGGACTGCGAATCGAACCCTATGGACCCACCTCCTTCGACGAAGCAACTGACTTATTTAAAGCCCAGGCCACAGCCCTGCTCGACGGAGGAGTCGATCTGTTCTGCCTCGAGACGTTTTCGGACGTCTCAGAAATTCGCCAGGCGATTCGAGCGGTACGTGAACTCTGCGATCTGCCGATCATTGCGCAGATGACCATCATGACCGACGGCAACACCTTGTTCGGCACGACTCCGGAAGTCTTTACCGAACGACTGGACGACTGGGGTGCGGATGTTATCGGTCTCAACTGCGGTGTCGGTCCAGCGATCATTCTCAACGCGCTGGAAAAAATGCGCGAAGTTACCAAAAAGAAGTTGTCGGCCCAACCCAACGCCGGTCTGCCGCGGGATGTGCAGGGACGGCAGTTCTACATGTGCTCACCCGAGTACATGTCGAAGTTTGCCAAGCGTTTCATTCAATCGGGAGCCAAGCTTATTGGTGGTTGCTGCGGTACTACGCCTGCGCACATCAAGCTTATTACCGATGCGGTGCGGGCAGCGTCGCCCCGAGCGCAGAAAGTTTTCGCTGCCGGAACCCACGTGCAGGTTGAAGAGATCACTCCGCCTGATATCCAGGTGGTGGCTCCCGAAGAACGTTCGGCATGGGGTCGCAAGATTGCCCGCGGCGAGTTTGTCACCTCGGTCGAGGTTCTGCCACCGAAAGGTGTGGACGCGAAGAAAACGCTGGATTCCATTCGCCTGCTCAAAGACGCTGGTGTTGACGGAGTGAATATTCCCGATGGCGCCAGGGCGCAATCGCGTATGAGCGCGATTGCTACAGCTGTCCTGGTGGAGCAACAGATCGGCATCGAGTCAGTACTACATTACTGCTGTCGTGATCGGAATCTGTTGGGAATGATGTCTGACCTACTCGGCGCAGCAGCGCTGGGCCTGCGGAACATACTGGTGATCACTGGCGATCCGCCGAAGATGGGACCGTACCCGGACGCCACAGCCGTTTTCGATATCGATTCCATCGGCTTGACCAACATGGTCAACAAACTCAATCACGGTCTAGACCTGGGCAACAATCCGATTGGCCAGCCGACCGCGTTTTGCATCGGCGTCGGCGTAAATCCAGGCGCAATCAACCTGGATGAAGAAATCAAACGTTTCGAGTGGAAGGTAGAGGCGGGCGCACAGTACGCCATCACGCAACCGGTGTTTGACACTGATCAGTTGCGCGATTTCCTGAAGCGCATCGAACACGTAAGGATTCCTGTGGTCGCAGGCATTTGGCCCCTTGTTTCCTATCGCAATGCAGAATTCCTGCACAACGAAGTGCCGGGCGTTCGCGTCACTCCATCGATAATGGAGCGAATGCGAGTCGCATCGGCCGTTAGCAAAGAAGCAGGACGCGATGAAGGGCTCAAGATAGCGCGTGAGTCTTTACTCGAGGTGCGAGATGTCATCCAGGGTGTTCAAGTCTCGGCACCGTTCGGCAATGTGAAGTACGCACTGGAAGTGTTTGGTGCTTTGGAGGATTTCGGACAGCCGGCTTAATTATCAGTTCCGTCTACGCCTCGTAAAAAACGAACGCACCCGCAATCTGGCGGGTGCGTTTCATTTGGGGGAGCGTTTTCTTTGGAGGGGTGACTACGTTCTGCGCTTTCGCAACTTGTAACCCAGACCAGCTAGCCCTGAACCAAGCAGGACCAACGACATGGGCTCAGGGACCTCAGCCGCGTCGAACGTGACCCTAATGTTGTCGTAGAAGACTGAATTTGGTTCCGCATCACTGCCACCAGCGAAGACGATTGAGTTCATCGTCCCTCCGTTAACAGTGAGCGTCACAAATCCGAAGGTGAATAAGGTTGGTGGAACAAATTGCACATCAAGGTCAACCAGGTTCCCGTTGGCGTCGAATCCCTGGAAGCCCGCAAGTGCCGCCAGATCAAGGTCGCCACCAAAATCACCGATGTCGATCTGAACCTGGCTCACCCCTTGCGAGAAGTTGACCAGGAAGGGCATTGCGTTACCGGGAGTACCAAGATCCGGCAAGGGAACAAGAGTTCTGGCACCAAATGATGCTGGAAAATTGAGGGGAGCAAGAGGGCTAGCGTCAACGATGCTGAAGGAAGTACCGGGACGGGTCAGTGTCATCGAGAGGCTGCCAAGACTCATGGTGAGACTGGTGATTCCGGTAGCTACGTTAGTACCTTCGAAATCGAAATTAACCGTATCCGCGCGGGCAAGAGTAGAGGTGGTGAGAACTACAAAGAGTAGGCCGAACGAAATTGAGAGAAACTTCTTAACTGAGGGCATTTCATCCTCCCAGGTCCGCAGAAAGTTTTGCTGAGATCGACTCGGACTGAATGTTAGACAGGCAAACGCATGCAAATCACGCTCCTACAGCCGGCTCTACCAAAACCCGTTGTTTTCTTACAGTAACTTCAAGATCTGGAGTGCTTCTTGTCCAGATTCCATAAACCGAGTCTAGACTTTGGACGTCGTTCCTAGTTCAGGCAGGAATAGAAAGAGAGCCGAAGCACCTGCTCTGGAGGTCAGGTGCTTCGGGCTCCGCAGTTGCGCGTTGTTCAGCTCAACGACGCTTCGGCGAGGATTTTTGACTTTGGTTCCCTACTCGTTTTTCGACGCCGTCTCAGCTTGGCCGCCGCCCCTAGCAAACCCGTGCCAAGCAACAACATGCTGGCAGGTTCTGGGACGGAGTTGACGACGATGTTGTCGAACTGGTGAGCGTTGAATTCATCAGTGCCCTGTCTCCAAGAAACACTAACCAGATTGGAAAAGGAACTGTTGAAAGCGAAGGTTTGGAAACCGAAAAGAGTGGGGCTGAATGTTTGAGTGACAGTACCGCCGCCGGCAAGGACACCGGTGAAGATGACAGCCGGAGAAGCACCCTGCGGATTTAGGATTGATAAATCGATGCTGGACAAGCTGAAGGATGAGCCATCGAGACGACTCAGCGTGATCAATCCATTGCTAACTCGTTCGTGTAAGCCTGCCGAACCTGCGTAGTCAGCATTCGACTGTTGGGCAAAATACAGGTTGCCGGTATCAACGATTTTGAATCCAGCTTCTGTGTAAGGATCAGCAGTCAGGATCAGGCTCCCACCGGCCTGTTCCAGAGAATTGAAAGTAATTACATCGGCTCGTGCTTTGATTGCTGAGCTGACCATTAACAATACCAAGAGTGAGCCCAGCAGTAGCGGTTTTTGCAAAAGTTGCCAAATGTTGGCAGACGGGGCTTGAGACATGTTTCCTCCATTTTTCGTTCTGAGCGATCCAAGGTGATCGAGATCAAGTTGCGTTGAGCCATCCACGCAGGGCTACGCCTCAGCGCGAATACGAAATCGCGGGATGGGCAAGGTATCTAGTGGAGCTTTAAAACTGAGGCTAGGTTGGCGGTGACCCGCGCGAGTCACCGAAAGCGACAATACAGGCCGGCGTTATTCTGCGAGGCATACTCTCTCCTTATCTGGGTCATTGGAAGAGCTTTAATTTAATGCTCTGCGCTGCCTGCGTTTCTTAAAACAAAAACACATTGGGACCGGGCAATAGGACCAATGCACGCTTCAAGCAGCGAGTCAGAGTCTGAAGATCTGATCCAACACGGTCGCTCTGTCAGCCTGAACTCGTTGGCACTCGGCTGGCGATTTAGGTCTGCTTAGCTCTGAGTGGGAAGTAGTGGAAAAACATTTCACCCACCCGCGCAGGTGAAGTATCAGACAACTGGGCTGGGCGTCACGGAGGACAGCTAGCGGTAGCGATCTGGTACATCGCGCACGCTCCGCAATATTCGAAGTGTGATCGAACGCAAGGCCCCCAGGTCGCTGCCCCTCGCGTACTGCATTTCCTATTTTTTCAGGAGGTGAGAGAGCGCGTCTTTTAGTTCAGAGAATTTGAACGAGTATCCACAGGCATTTAAGACTGCCGGCTTCACTCGCGCACTTGCAAGTAACAAGGCATCGGCCATCTCTCCGAAGGCCAATCGCACTCCAAAGGCAGGAATCGGAAAGAAAGTTGGCCGCGAAAGTGCATGGCCCAGAGTCTTAGTAAACTCCCCGTTGGTGACTGGATTAGGCGCCACAAAGTTCACCGGACCAGCGACTGACTTATTGCCCAACACATACCGGAGCGCACCGACAACGTCATCGAGCACAATCCAACTCATCCATTGTTTGCCGGTGCCTATCCGGCCGCCAGCTCCCAATCGGAAGGGCGGGAGCATTTGTGCCAACGCGCCCCCGTGGGCGTCCAGAATGATCCCAAAACGAGTTGAGACAACGCGAATTCCCTGCTCGGAAGCTGGGATTGTCGCCTTCTCCCAGTCGATACAAACTTGCGCTAAAAAATCCGATCCTGGGGAACTCTGTTCGCTGAGGACCTCGTCACCGCGATCTCCGTAATATCCTATTGCGGAGGCACAAACGAAAGTTGCAGGTGGCTGCGGTAGACGCGCCAACGACTTACTCAATAACTCCGTCCCCTTGACCCGGCTCTCGTGAATCTGCTTTTTCTTTTCGTCGGTCCAACGCCCGGAAGCAATACTCTCGCCGGCCAGATGAACCACGGCGTCAAGCTTGTTGAGGTGCTCAGAGTCAATCAATCCCTGGTTCGGATGCCACTCAACTTCGGCTTCACCAAACGCCGGTTCCTTACGAACAAGCCTGACAACTTCGTCACCATTCTGGGTGAGGGATTTGACCAAAGCTCGACCTACCAATCCATGTGAGCCACTAATGAGAACTCTCATCAACGACCTCCATCGTGCCGTAGCGAACTGACGAAATGTCTGCCTCTCGAGTGCCTATGATACACGTGCAACCTCTGAAGCCGTGGTATGTTTTCCTTTTTGATCATCACTACTCACACCTTTCAGTATTAACACTTGACGCCGAAGGGAAAGGGAGTAGAATGCGTCCGCTCAACTGCAGAAGGTGCGAGGACCTCATCACCTCGTGACTAACACTCTTCGGAGAGTTACCCGGGTCCTCATCCTCCTGATTTAGGAACAACAGAACTCGAATTAAGGAGCAGTCTCACCATGCTTCGAGCCAAGATTCTTTTAGTCGCTCTTGCAATCATACTTGTAACCAGTCTTTTCCTTATTTGTCCTCGACCTGGCTCGTCAACTTCAAGCCTGCGACGTGTAACCAACACTGCCGAACAAGTTGTCAACCTGAACCCATGGCTCGCTGACGAGGGTACGATTGTGGCGTTCGAATCAACCGCTGACCTGGCTGCGACAGGAAGTGATCCAGGATTCCACACGGTGCGATTTGATTTGTCACTCGACAACGCATCCTTTGTCGAGATCGCCAAAAGCCGCGGCATTACGCCAAGTCTTTCGCACGACGGATCGAAAGCCGTCTTTGCTTCGACTGAAGATCTCCTCGGTCAAAATCCTGACAGGAATTCGGAGATCTATCTGGTTGAAGGATCGAGATTGGCCCAAATCACTCGCACAGTCCCCGGCAGTCAGACAACTCGGATCTTTGAAGGCAATTCTGGGCCGTCCCTTTCAAGTAATGGCCGCTTCATCGCCTTCGCCTCCAATCGCGATCTCGTGGGTCTGAATAGCGACCTCAACTGCGAGGTCTTTCTGTACGACCTGGTGACCGAATCATTCAGCCAATTAACTAATACAACCCTGTCGCTCGGATCGCTCAGTGCCAAGGTCAGCGGAGACGGCTCGCGGATTTTCTTCGTCCGCCGCGAGACGGAATTGAGCGAGACTGCTGATTTGATGTTTCTCGATCGCTCAGACGGCGCGGTCAGAACCCTGGTGCTGGGCGCTAAGAATTTGTCGCTGGGTAGCAGTCGGGCCCTGAGTAACGACGGTTTGCGAATCGTTTACTCGGCAGATATAGCGGCGAATCAGAGCCAGGTTTTTCTGTTCGATATTCGCGAGAATTCGCCCCGCCAACTAACTACTCTGCCGCAAACGACAACAGACGTCTCATTACAGCCCACTATCAGCGGCGATGGTAAACGCGTCGCATTCGCCACCAGGCGAAGAGTTAGGAGCAGCAGTGATGGCAGTGTGGAACTCTACGTTCTTGATCTGCCGACCGGGCAAGTTGAACAGGTCACGAATGCGCCGTCCAGCGCCACCGCCGAAGTCGTCTCTTCGCTGAACTTCGACGGATCCCTGGTGACCTTTAATTTTCCGCGAGTGTTGTCTGGCCCAGTTACGTCTTCGGATTTCGCCAACAACAGTGAGATTTATGTTGCCACTGCCGCTGTGCGTCCGCTGTTTGGCGCTGCAGTAGCGCTGAATGCGGCCGCGATGGGAAATGAGCCCGCGACCGTAAAGACACTCGCACCTGAAAGTATCGTCACCATCAAGGGCACAGCTCTCGCTTTTGTAACTCAGCGCGCCACTGTTGATATGAATGGTTCTCTTCCCTTGTCGTTAGCTGGAACCACTGCTTCAGTTAATGGACAACCCGCACAGCTGCTTAACGTTTCTCCTACGGAACTCACCCTCGTGCTGCCAGCAGAGCTTACCGATGGCCCTGCGGAAATTCTGATCACCAATGCTGAGGGCTTTCAAACAAAAGCTCCGATCGTGATCTCGCACACTGCTCCAGGGGTGTTCACTGTTTCCGGGGATGGAACTGGAGCCGGGATCATACTGGAATCGGATAAGTTACTCGCTGCTCCCTTCGACCCAACGAACGGGCATTTGCGACTAAGTATCTTCGCCACCGGCCTGCGGCACGCAAACCAAGTCTCGGCCAGTCTTAACGAGGAGAGTATGGCTGTGGAGAACAACCTTCCCTCAGCAACACTGGCTGGACTCGACGAGATTCATATTGCCGTCCCCGCGTCATTCAGAGGCGCTGGTGTCGTGAGTCTGAAGCTTATGGCCGATGGGGTTGTTAGCAATTCCGTCAACGTAACCTTCGGAGGCAGCGTACTGCGCGACGTGATGGTCAATGAATTCCTCGCAGATCCTCCGGACGGATTGGCGGGCGACGCGAATCATGACGGCGTCCGTGACGCATCAGCTGACGAGTTTGTGGAACTCGTTAATGCCAGTGGCAGGGACCTTGATCTGAATGGATTTCAACTGCTGACGAGAAGCGCTACGAGCAGTGTTGAAACAGTCAGGCATAGATTTACCCGCACCATTCTTCCTTCCGGGACCGCGATCGTAATCTTTGGTGGTGGACGTCCGGACACAGCGAACCCCGTTTTTGGCGGCGCTCAGATTGTGAAGGCCTCGAGCGGCAGTCTCTCGTTGAACAATTCTGGCGTAACGATCACCCTGGAAGACGCGAATAGCGTGACAGTCACCTCAATAACTTATGGAGCCGCAGTCGGACTTCCTTCCGGAGAAAATCAATCGTTAACCCGGGCGCCGGATATTGATGGCCCATTTGTTCTCCATACGTTGGCGCAAGGCGCAAACGCTGTGAGGTTCAGCCCCGGGACAAGGACTGATAGTTCGCCTTTCCTGCCAGTGCCGTCGATTTCATCAATCACCATCGCCCCTCTATTCGCAGAATTGAGGATCGGCGATCAGTTACAGTTTTCCGCTCGGGCCTTCGGCGAAAACGATGCTGAGTTGGCAGGCGTGCTGTTCGGTTGGACTTCGAGCAACCAAAGCGTCTTGACGATTGACGAGATCGGTATGGCGCGGGCGATTGGCAGCGGCAGGGCACAGGTTTTTGCTTCAGCCCGTGGGGTCAGGTCCGGCTTCGCACAAACAACGGTCGCCCCAGGGACACCC
>DATFRK010000478.1:0-3563 GCA_035263325.1 Pyrinomonadaceae bacterium
CAGGTCGTCAATTGCGGAAAGAAATGCAGCGAGCGTTTTTCCCGAACCGGTGGGGGCGGCAATCAGGGTGTGGCGTTGTTTCTTGATTTCTGGCCACGCCTGGAGCTGTGGTTCGGTGGGTGCGGGAAAGCTCCGGGCAAACCAGCGGGCCACTGCTGGATGAAAAATCTCTAAGTTCATAAGGGAGGAGTATTATACTTTGGCTCAACTGGATTTGCATAGCTGAATCGCACGCCCAAGTGTGAAACAGGTACATTTTTGATTTTTGATTGCTGATTGCCGATTGGTAGCTTGTCCAAGAGCGGCTTGAGATCTGAGATTATTCGAGATCTGGGGGGGTCTGCGATCTGTGACTTGAGATCTCAGAGAAAGCCTGCAAAAACTCAATGCCTGCTAAACAAAATCTGCAAAAAATCATCGCCAGACTCAAACAACACTTTGGCGAACCTACGCCGCCTGTAACGCAGGATCCGTTCGAAATTATCATCTACGACAATATCGCCTACCTCGTCGATGACGCCCGGCGCGAAGCTGCTTTCGCACTGCTCGGCAAGAATGTCGGGTTACGTCCGGTAGACATCGCGGCAGCGCCGATCGAAAAAGTGCTCGAAGCCACCAAACTGGGCGGCATTCACCCTGAGCCACGGGCGCACCGCCTTAAAGAGTGCGCCCAAATCGTTTTGAATGACTTTGGAGGCGATCTGGGGCAAACCGTAAAGCTCCCGCTGCCGAATGCAATCAAAGCTTTGCGACAATTTCCCTCAATCGCCGAACCCGGGGCGGAGAAGATCTTGCTTTTCAGCAAGACCTATCCTGTTTTGGCCCTGGAGTCGAACGGACTGCGCGTCATGTTGCGACTTGGATTCGGCGAGGAGAAGAAGAACTATTCGGCCAGTTACAAGTCGGTTAGGGAGGCAGTTGCCGATCAGATTGGTCGCGACTGCGACGACCTGATCGTGGCCCATCAACTACTAAGGCGTCACGGAAAAGAGATCTGCAAAACTAACAACCCGCACTGTGATGAATGTCCGATTAACCGCTACTGCGAGTACTACGCCCGTCGCTAGTGTGGTATCTCTCTGCGTACTCAGCGTCTCTGCGTCCTCTGCGTAAAAAAGAGATCTAAGCTAACTTTCAACGCAGAGGACGCAGAGACGCCGAGGACGCAGATAGAGAAATCCTAACGCCAGGCTCCGAGAATCGCGCCCATGATTACGAAGGCCACGGTCATGTACCCACCATTGATGCCGATGTAACTCCATGATCGGTTTTCGAAGACTCCAATGATGGCGACCGAAAGCGCCACCCAACCGAGCCCGGCCAAGGCTCCGGCGATCATTCCCCAGACAACATTGGTTCCGGGCGCCGCCAGGAACATTGCCAGGTTCAACGACATCACCAGCGAGAAGAAGAACGACCAGCCAAACATGCGGGCCTTGCTAAACGTCGCCAGATCGCTTTCCGAGAACCCATTCGCTCGCATCCAGGTTTTGCCGAAAAGTAGCGGTGAATACCAAAGGCCACCCAGTACAAAACAGGAAATGGCTGCCGCGAAGACAGCCAGGTAGTTAATCTTTGAGGGATCCATGTGATGCTCCTTGGGTAAGAATTCCTGCGTCGGGGCTAAGTCTTACCCAGCTGGGCCAATGCTGTATTGTAAAAAATTAACCTGACTGGGAGCACAGGGAGCACTCAGTACCATCTCGCGGTAGCGGATGGGTCGCCTCCCACCATATTGCGAAGGGACAACCGGCATGCGACCCATCCGCTACCGCAAGATGGTACTGACTGAGTGCTCCCTGCGCTTCCAGTTCTCCAAAGTTAATCGATCGGGATATAGCCGAGATAGTCACCGCGGCTGGTGAGGTAGGTCGAGGGGTTGAGCCCGGAGAAGGTGTGAAACTCTTTGATGAAGTGAGCCTGGTCATAATAACCACACTCATAAGCTATGTCGGTCCATTCAATCCGACTGCGTTCCTCAATCACATTTAACACTTTGCGAAATTTGCAGACCCGCGCAAAACTCTTCGGCCGCAAACCCACCACCTTTTCGAACTGCGTGATCAGGTGTTTCTGCGTGATTCCGATCTGATTTGCCAGATCACGAATAGCCAGGAACTGAGGGGAATGTTGCAGTTGTTGCACGGCGAAAGCGATTGCTTTGTTAGGTTCCAAACTGCGGCGTGCTTGCTCCAAAAGGAACGTCTCAAAACGATGAATCCGACCCTCGGGTGATTGGATCTCCAGCAACTCGTCGCGCAGCATGTGGACCATGCGACCCCAGATCAAGTCGAGATCGATTACCGACTCGTTGAGCTCCGAAATCGGAAAGCCAAAAAACGGGAAGGCACCACCGGGGCGGAAGCGGATGCCAATCATGTTTGTATTGTCCGCTCCGATAACAATGTAGCGAGTGCGTTCGCCCGAAATCCAAAACTTCTTACAGACTTGGAATTTTTCAGTTGAGAGTTCGCTGTCGAAGAGCTTCTTGGGCCAGGCATCAAGATCGATGATCAATTCGATGGCCCCATCGGGCAGGATCTTGGCCCGGTTGTAAGCAGCGTAATTATCTTCGTAGTACCAGATATTCTCGACGAAATATGAGAGGGGCGGCCCGGGAATGTATAGTTTGTGTAGCACGTCTCTGGTAGCTTTCACTCAAACTGTTTCTTGAATTCCTCAAACTGCGCCCGCAGTTTGTCCACCTCTTCGGTCAAGCGATCAACTTTTTGTTCCAGGGTCTCCCGCTGTTCGATGCGCCGCGGCGTAGCAGTGACTGCTCGCTCTCCAACCGGGCTAGCTTCAATTTCCGGCTCGCCGGAAAGCAGATGAGCGAAACGCACTTCCTTTTGTCCTGGCTGACGAGGTAAACGCACTACCATCGGCTCACCTTCGTGTGAAAGCAAACCCGTCAGCGTTTCTTCAATCTCTTCCAAACCAGTGAACGGGTGCAATCGCGATGCACTGCCGCGCAACTCGCCTGGTGTTTGCGGTCCCCGCAGCATCAAGACACACAGCAGCGAAAGTTGTGGATGACTAAGGTGCAACACTTCAGGCATGACGTGCTTGTATTTCGGCACGCGGCTCGTACTGCCATAGAAGACATAGGCCAGGTTCTTCTCGCGCAGAGTCTCCAACGCCTGGGCCACCTGGTCTTCGGAATAAGAGGTGACGGGATGGCGATTGTTTTTTTGATTACAGGCCAGCGTCAGAGAGTTGAGGGTTAAGGGGTAGTACTCGGGTGTGGTGACTTGTTTCTCCACCAACGAACCCAGCACGCGCGCTTCAATGTCAGTCAGGATTGTAGTCATAGGTGCCAGGTAGCAGGTGCAGGTAGCAGGTACAAGATGGGTATCGGGTCCCCTGGCGTTGGGTGGCAGATTCAGTTGCAACACAAGAAACCTGCACCTGCCACCTGCCACCTGCACCTGATACCGCCCGATACCTATTTATTGATCGTCGTCTCCGCTTGCTCGTACTCCACGTACGCCGCCGCCACCTTCCGAACGTCCAACTCCGAGGTTGTCGTAGTTGAGAACGGCATTGAACAGAAGGAAAAACTC
>DATFRK010000479.1:0-2996 GCA_035263325.1 Pyrinomonadaceae bacterium
CCTCTCTGTACTTGGCAGCGATCGAAAGCACTGAACGAGCTGCCATCAATTCCATGTCCATGATGTTGCGGGGACGCCAGGTACCGCCGGGCCAGAGATCGGGAAAGTTCGTCGTCGTTTCCATGGCACTCCGCATTCCCCTGGTACTCGAGCGCGCGAGTTGGTCAGCGGTGACCGTGGTAGGCGACATCAATCTGGCACTGGCAGCTTCCGAAAGAATGCCGATTGAGTTGTGAAAATAGGGTGCGGTGCGAAAGCCACCATGCCACCAGGTATCGTAGAGCGCATTAGTCAGCACACCCTTAAAACCCGCCGCTTGTAGATCAGCAGCGACCTTATGACCAATCAAGCCCACCTCCCGCAGTAATAATGGGTCAATGTTTGGATTGGGCGGATCGAAGAACGGCGGGATGAAGAGACGGGAGCCGTTTGTTCCCTGCTGGTGGACGTCATAAACAATCTCGGGAAACCATTCATGCCAGAATAGCCTGGTGATTGCTTGCGTCTCTTTCAAGTTCAGCATGAACCAGTCGCGGTTGTCGTCGTGCCCTGCATAGTGATGGTAGAGTTCCGGCGGTTCTCGTCCTTCGTAAGGAGTACCAAGTGTTTTGCGGTACCAGTTAGCGACGATATCGACCCCGTCTGGATTGGGCGAAGGAATCAATAACAAGATCGTGTTCTGGAGCACTTCCCGCATCTCCTGGTCCTGGGCGGTTGCCAGGTTGTACGCCAGCTGCATGGACATCTGGGAGGCAACAATTTCACTGGAGTGGATCGAACACGAAATCGCCACGACGACTTTTCCGGAAGCTAACAACCGCTTCTGCTGGAGATCACTGGTGATAGTACGAGGGTCGGCAAGTTGACGCTGGATGTCTTTGTATTTCTGGAGAGCCAGTATATTCTCTCGCGCGCTGATGAAAGCCACGATTAAAGGACGTTTGAGAGTCGATTGACCGATGGTTTCTACTGACACCCGATCAGATGCTTTGTCCAAACGGCCGAAGTAATTAGTAATCTGGCTCCAATCAGCAATCGTCCGATCGTCTCCCGGAGTGAAACCCAGCACAGCACTGGGCGATGGGATTGCACCTGGTTGGGCGCCGCGACTCGCCGTCTTTTGCGCCACCAAAGCCGGCGGAAAAGCGGCGAGTGAAAACAGTGCAAGTAGACCGGCGATTAACCCTAATCGAAGGCGAATCATTCGAAATATTCCTTTGCGAGAATTGATGGAAGAGAGCGTTACAACCGGGAAATCTGTGGCCGAGGAGTCTAGCACAACCGCGCCCCGCAGCCTTCTGAGCAGGCTGCATTATTGGTGGTCGCTGTTCGTGGCTGGCGCTCTTCTGGCGACGCTTGGCCCGCCAATTCTTTTGTTGGCCTGGTTGGTTAATAAACACGACCTTGTCTATCCAGTGGCACTCTTTGGCGCACGCGCCTGGCTTCGGTTAAGTGGTGTAAAGGTAGTGGTCAAAGGACTGGACAAATTGGATCCAAAGCAGACGTACGTTTTCGTAGCGAACCACCGGTCTTATCTCGACACCGCTACAATCTTTGTTCACACGGGACGCAGAATTGGTCTCCTCGCTAAAAAGGAATTGCTGAAGGTTCCGGTGCTGGGTGTGGGTATGGGTTTCGTGAATGTGATGGCTATCGATCGTACCAACCTTGAGAGTGCAATTCGCACCACAGAAGCGGCCGCGCAGCGAATTCGTTCGGGCGTAAGTTTTGCGGTCTTTGTCGAAGGGACGCGTGCCAAGCCTGGCGAGTTACTGCCTTTTAAGAAAGGCGCTTTCTACATGGCGCGACAGGCCTGGGTGCCTGTCGTACCAGTAGCGATTAAATATTCCGATCGGCTAATGGGAAAAGGAACTGGCGAGGCAACGTCCGGTACGATTGAAATGGTAATGATGAGTCCAATCGTCACCACCAACGTCTCAACAGACCAGGACATCAACGAACTCGTCAAGAAAGCGCACGCCTTGATCGCAGCCGAACTTGGCGTAGCGACAGACTAGTCAGTCTTAAGGAAACTCGTAAGTAAGAGTGCCGGTCACCTTGACCACGATTCCGCCCTGGGTCATGGGCTTGAACACCGCTTTCCTGGCTGCCTCCTCAGCGGCGTCTCGGAGCACCTTTTCCCCATTCAGAGCTAAGGCCGAAACAACTTTGCCGTTCTCATCAACAACCACTCTGACGTTGATCTTGCCGGACGCCTTCAGACGTTTTGCTTCCTCGCTGTAGACCGGCTTTGGCAGATCCACCGCCTTGGAATTCAGTTGTCCTACGTCGACCGGTTTGGCGGCAGCTGATGTCTCCCCGTTTTCTCCAGCTTCTGCGACTTCGATGACCTTCAGGGTGGCCCGTGAGGGAGTGAAGTTCGTATAGCGAACCTTCATCCGCACGTGCAGGGAGCCACCATTATCAAAAATGAGTTCATCGTCTGCGTAGGAATAGGTGGGAAACCAGAAGCGGCCATCGATGTGCTCGCGATAAGTTTCAACTGTGGGAAACTTGTTTTCCTTAGTCTCCGGTACGCCCTTGCCTTTGGTCTTAACAATTTGCAGGTCCTGATCATCAACCCAAACGCGCCCGACAAACAGTCGCTCCTTTGTTTTCTTGGGATCGGGAATAACTTTCGGGGCGACGTCAAAAACGTAAAGATTGAGTTCGTCTATTTTTTCCTTGCCCGCGTACTTGATGTTGTACTTTGCGATCTTGGACGGCTCGAGAGCGAAAGGTTCCACGCCGCCGAGATCGTCCACATCTTCCTGGGTTATTTCCGGCATGGAGGACATGGGGAAGAAACTGATCTTCTCGTAACGGTTTCCCTGGTCGTCAAAGGTGAAGGTGGAGATGCGATGGTACTCACCGACGACCTGGCCGCCCATGCCAATACTTTGAATCAGCGCGTCGCGGGTAAACGAGTATGAATTCAGGGCCCGGCGGAATTGTCCTTCCTTAGCAGTGAAGGCGCTGATGATTCGCTCGGTATC
>DATFRK010000480.1:0-6966 GCA_035263325.1 Pyrinomonadaceae bacterium
GCTGTCTTCGGCACTTGCTGACTTAGACCAAAGCTCGACAGGCAGACCAAGCTAATCACACCAGCGATACCGACTGGTACTATGGGAAACCGCTTGAACATTGCTTCATTCTATCTAACAGAAAGTCAGACTCACAGAGTCCCAAGCAGGAGTCTCCACCACACCGACAAGATACTAACTAACTACATAATATGTATTATCAGACGCAAGACACATAGGGATTTCTAGGTTTTCTTATGCATTTCCCCGCTCACTAAAGGATTACAAGTTCTGGCCTAGGTGGAAGGGTTGATCTGTTTTAAGCAGTGACCTGTTCCGGTTTCTGCGTCCGCAAAAGTGAGTAACTCTTGCTTAATTGTTAAGCCGCAGATTTTCGGCTTGCGAGATATTCAATCACGCCTTCCGCCGCGCGCCGGCCATCAGCGATTGCCCAAACGACCAAGGACTGGCCACGTTCGATGTCTCCAGCTGCGAAGACGCCGGGCTTCGAGGTCATCTTGTTCTTATCGACGTCGATTGTGCCACGCGTGTTAAGCGTTAACCCGAGCTGAGAGATCAGACCATCCGCAGGAGGTCCAAGAAAGCCCATAGCGAGTAGTACGAGGTCTGCAGGCCAGGTGCGTGTCTCATCTGAGGCAGGAACGGGAGCCGGAGGCCCGCCATTCTTCTTTTGCCAGGTAATCTCGTGGGTTTGAATTCCCTTCACGTTGCCAGCCTCGTCACCGATGAACTTCTGCGTCATGACGCAAAATTCTCGGGGATCCTTTCCCGCGATTGCGATGGCTTCTTCATGTCCATAGTCGACGCGGTGAATGCGCGGCCACTGCGGCCAGGGATTCTGTGGCGCCCGGCTGTCCGGCGATTGGGCCAGGATTTCGAGTTGCACCAGACTGCGACAACCATGTCGTAACGCCGTCGCCACGCAATCCGTGCCCGTGTCGCCGCCACCAATGACGACCACATCCTTGTCCTTGGCCGAAATGTAATCGCCACCGACATGCCGATCATTCAACAGGCTGCGGGTATTTGCATGTAAGAACTCCATCGCAAAATGAATGCCTTTGAGTTCCCTGTTCTCAACGGTCAGATCCCGCGGCTTGGTCGCACCGCCACAGAGTACGACCGCATCAAACTCGTCGAGCAGTTGGTCCACTGGAAAATCGCGGCCCACCTCCGTGTTAGTGATGAACTCGACTCCTTCAGCCGCCAGAAGATCGACTCGTCGTTGCACCAGACTCTTATCGAGCTTCATGTTCGGTATGCCGTACATCAACAAGCCGCCGACACGATCCGCTCTCTCCCAGACGGTAACTGAGTGACCTGCCTTGTTGAGTTGAGCCGCGCAGGCCAACCCAGCTGGTCCGGACCCAATGATGGCTACCCTTTGTCCCGTTCTAATTGGAGGGGGCTCAGGAACTATCCAACCTTCTGCAAACCCGCGATCAACGATGGCGCATTCGATCGACTTGATGTTAACCGGGTTGCTATCGATCCCGAGTACACAGGAACCTTCACAAGGCGCAGGACAAACTCGGCCGGTGAACTCGGGAAAGTTATTGGTCTGGTGCAAGAGGTCCAGCGCATCGCGCCATTGCCCGTTGTAGACGAGGTGGTTCCAATCAGGAATCAAGTTGTGCAGTGGACAGCCGGCCGCCGCGCCGTTGATCGCCGTCCCCGTATGACAGAACGGCACGGCGCAATCCATACAACGCGCGCCCTGTTCCCTCAGGGTCGACTCTGACAGATGCCCGTGAAACTCGTTCCAGTCGCGGACACGTTCAATTGGCGATCGCAGGACCGGTAGTGATCTGCTGTATTCGATGAACCCGGTAGGCTTTCCCATCTAGTGGTTTTTAACTTTCAGTTTGTTTAGTGTTCTGTCTCTAAAGTTTCGCTACGGCTCCAAAACTAAGCGCCTTTTGATTGCGGATTGCCGATCGGCCCAAGGCTTCGAGGAGCTGGTGTTGCAGGGCTACGCGCTTGCAGACACACTCGAGTTAGTCATACATGAGCTACAAAAAACCAACTCTCCGCGCCGGCCAATCGGCAATCAACAATCAAAAAGCGAAACTCACGTGGCGCCCGCAGCAATCTCCTTCGCTGGAGCGTCCGGCTCTCTGTTTTTCATTTCAAACACTGCTAACGCCACTTCGTCCTCATTCATATCTGTGTGGCCCAACTGCTCACGAGCCTCCAGCACGCGACGATAGTCATTTGGCATTACACGCACGATCGAAGGCGCAAACTGCTCCCACGCCAATACGATCTCCGCTGCTCGTCTACTACCCGTGTATTCTGCGTGACGAAAGATCATGTCTTTGACGAGTTCCATCTCAGCCGGGTCTTCCAGTCTCGTGAGACTCACCATCTCCAGGTTGCAGAACTTAGCCACTTCGTCGCGCTCGTCAACCATATAAGCGATACCACCCGACATTCCTGCGGCAAAGTTGCGGCCAGTACTACCCAATACCACCACGCGACCGCCAGTCATGTATTCGCACCCATGATCGCCAACCGCCTCGACTACAACATTTGCGCCACTGTTGCGCACACAGAACCTTTCACCGGCCACACCGTTGATATAAGCCTCACCACTGGTGGCGCCATAAAATGCCACATTCCCAACGATGACGTTCTCTGCTGCATTGAAAGTAGAGTCTCTCGGCGGATAGACAATTATCTTGCCGCCCGAAAGTCCTTTGCCGATGTAGTCGTTGCTATCGCCTTCCAGGGTCAGCGTTATGCCTTTTGGTAGAAAAGCGCCAAAGCTCTGGCCTGCGGAACCCTCGAACTTCAACTGGATCGTGTCGGGCGGTAAACCGGCTGGTCCATACTGGCGAGTGACTTCACTTCCCAGCCTGGTACCCACTGCCCGGTCAACATTGCGAATCGGCAAGGTCGCGGAAACTGATTCACCGCGAGCGAGCGCCGGCTCACACAAGTCAAGCAGTCTGATTTTGTCGAGCGAGTTGTCGATCACTGGGTCCTGATTCTTTTGCTGGTACTTCCCCACTGATTCAGGCACGTTAGGTTGAAACAGGATCTTCGACAAATCCAGGTTGCCGGCCTTCCAGTGATCTATTTCCGCCAGGCGCAGGCAATCTGATCGTCCGACCATTTCATTGACCGTGCGAAAACCGAGTTGGGCCATCAACTCGCGCATCTCTTGCGCCACGAACATCATAAAATTGACCACGTTCGCCGGATCCCCACCAAACCTCTCCCGTAGTTTTGGATCTTGAGTAGCCACGCCGACCGGGCAAGTGTTGAGGTGACAGGCACGCATCATCACGCACCCGAGCGTGATCAAAGGCGCCGTCGCAAAGCCAAACTCTTCTGCCCCAAGTAAGGCAGCAATCACCACATCACGACCGGTCTTCAACTGCCCATCTGTTTCCAACCTGACGCGGCTACGCAGATCGTTAAGCACCAACGTCTGGTGGGTCTCCGCCAATCCGAGTTCCCATGGCACGCCCGCATGTTTAATACTCGTCAGGGGCGAGGCACCGGTGCCGCCGTCGTAACCACTGATCAGGATCACGTCGGCACGCGCCTTTGCCACCCCAGCCGCAATGGTCCCAACCCCAACTTCCGACACCAGCTTCACACTTATTCGCGACAGCGGGTTGGCGTTTCTCAGGTCGTAGATCAGTTGGGCCAAGTCTTCGATGGAGTAAATGTCGTGGTGTGGCGGTGGGGAAATTAGACCAACACCGGGAGTTGAATGTCGCACTGTTGCAATCCAGGGATAGACTTTATGTCCGGGTAGCTGACCACCCTCCCCCGGCTTAGCACCTTGCGCGATCTTGATCTGCAACTCCTGCGCGTTGACCAGGTAATTGCTGGTTACGCCAAAACGACCGGAAGCAACTTGTTTGATCGCACTATTCCTGGAATCACCGTTCGCGTCACGAAGGTAACGATCGGGATCTTCCCCGCCCTCCCCGGTATTGCTCTTTCCGCCCAGGCGATTCATGGCAATGGCCAGTGCTTCGTGAGCTTCCTTGCTGATTGAGCCATAGGACATCGCCCCAGTCTTGAATCGCTTGACGATCGATGCGACAGGCTCTACCTCGTCAATAGAGATCGGCGAGCGATCGGAGCGAAGCTCCATCACCCCACGCAAACTGAACCCGCGTGACGCTTGCTTGTTCACCAGGGCACTGAACTCTTTGAACAGGTTGTAGTCGCCACTGCGGCAGGCATGCTGAAGTTTGTGGATCGATACGGGATTGAAGGAATGAAACTCACCGTCATTCCGGAATTGGTATTCACCACCAATATCCAGCTTCTGATAGTTTGGTAGCGATCGCTGATAGGCGAAGGCGTGCCGTCGCCTTGCCTCTTCCGCAAGCACATCGATGCCGATGCCGCCGATTCGCGACGGAGTCCAGGTGAAATACTGATCGATCAGTTCCTGCTCGAGTCCTATCGCTTCGAAGATTTGGGCCCCACAGTAGCTCTGCGTGGTCGAGATACCCATCTTCGAGATTACCTTGATAATGCCTTTGTTGGTTGCCTTGACGTAGTGCTTTACCGCTTCAGACAGTTCAATATCCTCAAGCAAACCCCGCTCTACTGCGTCATGCAGACTTTCAAACACGAGGTAGGGATTGATGGCCGCGGCACCGTACCCGAGCAGCATCGCAAAATGGTGCACCTCACGTGGCTCACCACTTTCAACGACCAAACCAACCTGGGTTCTGCTGCCTTCGCGAATTAGATGGTGATGAACTCCGGCGACCGCCAGCAGTGCTGGTATCGGGGCCATCTCCGGACCAACGTCACGGTCTGAAAGAATGATCACTTCATAACCGGCAGAGATTGCCGCGCTCGCTTGCCGGCAAAGATCGGCCATTGCTTCTGCCAATGCTGGACCACCGCCAGCAACCCTGAACACCATCGACAAAGTCACTGACTTGAAGCCAGACCGACCCCAGGGCCCATCAGAATCACCGAGCAGGCGTAACTGTTCAAGTTCAGTGTTTCTCAGAATCGGAGACGGCAGCTTGATTTGGCGCGCACACTCAGGCGCCGGTTCAAGCAGGTTCGCTTCCGGACCAATACTGGTGTCTGCTGACATCACCAACTCTTCACGAATACCGTCCACGGGCGGGTTCGTAACCTGGGCAAAGAGTTGTTTGAAATAGTTGTAGAGCAACTGCGGGCGCTGCGACAGGACCGCCAACGGCGTATCAGTACCCATCGACCCGACCGGCTCACTGCCATCCGCAGCCATCGGGTAAATCAACAGCCTGAGTTCTTCATAGGTGTAGCCAAACGCACGTTGCCGCAATTGCACCGTAGCCGCATTTGTTTCATGAACATAAGGCGGCTCCGGAAAGTCCTCCAACTTGATGACGTTCGTCTCGAGCCAGTCTCCGTAAGGATGTTCGTTAGCGATCGTATGCTTGAGTTCGTCGTCATCGACAATCCGTCCCTGCTTAGTATCAACCAGAAACATCCGGCCCGGCTTGAGTCGACCCTTGGCGACGATCTGATCGGGAGGCACATCAAGCACCCCAACCTCTGAAGCCATCACCACCAGGTCGTCCTTCGTTACGTAGTAGCGTGCCGGTCGCAAACCATTGCGATCCAGGACGGCACCGATGTTGAAGCCATCGGTAAAGGCGATCGACGCTGGACCATCCCATGGTTCCATCAAGAATGAGTGATACTCATAGAACGCGCGCTTCTCGTCGCTCATGAACTGGTCGCCGGTCCAGGGCTCCGGAATCATCATCATCATCACGTGCGGCAGAGAACGGCCGGCCAACGTCAGCATCTCCAGGGCATTGTCGAACATGCCGGAGTCGCTGCCATCGGTATCGATCACCGGTAAGACTTTACTCAGATCGGCGCCGAAGAGTTGTGACTCGAACTTGCTCTCCCGGGCGTGCATCCAGTTGATGTTGCCGCGCAGCGTATTTATTTCGCCGTTGTGGGAGAGATAACGATAAGGATGAGCTCGCGCCCAGCTAGGAAAGGTATTCGTACTAAACCGCGAATGGACCATCGCCAGGGCTGAGGTAACGGATTCATTGACGAGGTCCGGATAGAAGACGGGCAACTGAGCTGCCGTCAGCATTCCTTTGTAGACGACTGTCTTGTACGAGAGACTGGAAATGTAGAAAGTTGCGCGCTGATTCAGGCCTGACTGCTTGATCGCCCGGGTGACCCGACGGCGAATGACATACAGCTTCCGTTCGAACGCCAGATCATCCGGTAGATCTCCAATCCGGCGAATGAAGATCTGCCGAATGACCGGCTGCGACGCCAGCGCAGTTGGACCAAGCAAAGAGGCATCGGTGGGCACGTCCCGCCAACCAAGCACCTCCTGTCCTTCTTCGCGGACGATACTTTCAAACAGACTTTGACATGCTTGTCGATCCCCTTCATCAGTAGGCAGGAATACCATCCCGACGCCGTACTGGCCAAACGGCGGCAGTTCCAACTGTTGCGCGAAGAAGTCGTGTGGTGTTTGTAATAAGATTCCGGCGCCGTCGCCTGTGTTTGCTTCACAGCCGCATGCCCCGCGGTGCTCCATGTTGAGTAGCACTTGAATCGCCTGCTGCAACACGGCAAACGAACGGCGCCCCTTGATGTCGACAACAAACCCTACCCCGCACGCGTCATGTTCGTGTTGCGGATCGTAGAGGCCTTGTTTATCCGGTGCTTTGATCCCTGGTCACCTCTCAGTCTCAGAAAGTTATTCCGTAGTAGACAAATAGCGCGTTGTTCTTGCGACCTTGATTGCCGACGCTATATCCGGCGTACAGCAAACTGGTCTTGGAAACCGTGATTGCGAATCCTGGAGTTACATAGCCAAAACGGTTCTTGCCACTAAACCAGTCGGCGACAAAACTGACCTTGCTGGTTGCCAGTGGTTGTTCGTAACCAACAATTGCACCGCTGTGGGTACCACTGGCATTGACGCGACCGAGCAAGCCGTAAGCTCCGCCTGTG
>DATFRK010000481.1:0-6438 GCA_035263325.1 Pyrinomonadaceae bacterium
GCTGGGGCCGTTCCACGAGTTCCCACACCTTACCAGTCTCCTTGTGACGGTGTGCAGTCAAGCTTAAGAATCTTGGCGTCGACAGTTCCGTAGCTCTCGACTCTCGTAACTCAATGCCTTCTGCTGGCGAGATCTTTTCCCCGACGATCAAGTAATTGGTTGGCGGAAAGGGCAGTGTCGCACCGTT
Source organism: Pyrinomonadaceae bacterium (assembly GCA_035263325.1). Classification (GTDB taxonomy): domain Bacteria; phylum Acidobacteriota; class Blastocatellia; order Pyrinomonadales; family Pyrinomonadaceae; genus PSRF01. Next base: position 188 of record DATFRK010000481.1, read on the forward strand.
CAGATCTGTTAGATAGAACTTGCCGCGAAAGCGGTGCTGCACGATCCAGGGATTCCACAATGGCCGCGAAGTGACGATGCGCAAACCTCGCGAACGAAACGCCTCCTCAAATTGCGACTGGGTGAGGTACGTATATTCCTCCAACACTTCAGTGTCCCAGTCGTTGCGATAATCTTTCCGCAAGACAAACTCCGCTGCTGCTCGCAAGGTAACTTCGAAACGAACAAAATCATCGTGCGGGGATTTAAGTTGAGTAAAAGGAACTGCGCCGTTTGGGTTAACGCTGCTGCGCCACTGCCGGGTAAAAACGCTAAAGAGCGCGGCAGTGGACAGTTCCTTGATTGTCCCTGCCTCCTGGCCATCCGTGGCGGGCAAGTCGAGGTAGACAGGTTCTGGACCATCAGGAATGACAAAGTCCCTGATGATGATTACGCCGCCAGTTTTGAGTTGGGCGACCTGGTTATCGAGGGTCTGCATTACGCGAGCGACCTCAAAGTTGTTGAAGCTGGTGACGTGGTGCAGCACTGAAGAATCAAGAATGCCATCCAGGGAGCCGGCGGGAAATACCAGGTCGGAAATATCGCCAACTACATAAGAAAGATTCGGGCGTTTGAATTTTTCGCTGGCGCGTTCGACTGAGACCGGGTTGATGTCGACACCAACCAGCTCCAGGCCGTGATAGAGAGAGGCAAGATCGAATGTGCCGCGCCCGGAGCCCGAACCCATGTCGGCGATGCGGCCGCGAACTGGAAAATGCGCAGTGGTCAGCGCGACTTTCTGTTGCATGGAAGAATCCATGCCCGCGAAGTATGCTTCGTAAGCAGCAGCACCGCCTCGGTGTTGTTTAGCGTAAGGAGTCTTGATGTCCCCGTCTGACATGTTCTTCTTGGTAGACGTCAGGTTTGCAGACTAATCTTAAACAATTCACAGCCGCGGGCGATGAGGGCCTGTTTCCCTTGATGAAATAACCTGACATCAGTCTGCAAAAGCGGATCGCGAAGAATTCGCATACTCGCAGAGCTCTCTATGGCTGAGAATAATTCCATCTTGCCGTCAACGAGATGCAGGGCGATGCCGGAATCTAAGACCGTGAAATTGATGTCGGTCGACGCGACGTCGCTCACTACGCGCACATCATAGCTGCTGAAATCGCCGGCGAACCGATAGATAAATCTCCGGTAGTGCCCGGCACGCGTTGTCACGACGATCAGCACATTCCTTTCGATCCGGGCGTTGAGAATCTGATCGGCATCGAGTTCGGGCAACCGTACTTGGTGACACGCACCTGACGTCGGGATCGAGGCGTATTTCGTTCCCAGCAGATTCTGAATCGCCACGCCTGCAAAAACTTGCGTTGCCTGCATCATAACATTTGCCACCGGCCGCAAACCCAACCAGAGATTTTGGGGCAGCTCGATGAAGTCGACTGCGAAGAGGTGCTCGTGCTTTTTTAGATAGATCTTGCCATTACTGATCATCACGTCCTCACCATCGACTTCGGTCACAATTTCTTTGCCCGTGGTCAGATCGCGAAATAGTAAGCGATTGTTCTCTACCCAAGCAGCGACAAGATGTCGCAGTCTCGGCGTAACGACCAGTTTGAGGTCGCCGGTAGGCTTATCGAAGCGGCTCCCGGCAAAATAGATACTCTTCTCAGTTAACGTAATCATCTCCTCATGCCAGATGACTTCGCTGTCAAACTCGCGGAACTTCGTAACCACAAATAGACCACTCTCAACGGGAATAGGTGCGGGAGTCGCTGCCAACTGGACCGTGCCCAGCACGTCATGAGGTGGAGGCAGTCGCCTTCCCTCTTGGAAGACTGCCCGATACCACTCGAGATAGACGGGCGGAATGACGGTGAAGGGCAGAGTCGAGCCCGGCACAGTAACGCCCGGGTGCAACACCGAAATGTTACCTCGCATCCGCGCGTCCAGTTTTTGCTCCTTGTCAGGCAATTGGTGCAGCGCTGCGTAGGTGCCCTTGAATGGATGGATACCGACGAACATTTGGAAGGAGATGACTGCGAATGAGAACCAATCAGAGCCCGTGCTGAAGGTGCGAGCGTGTCGGTCGCGTACGCTTTCCATTAGGCCAGTGGCGGGGAACGAAGGAGTTTGGTAGCTGTCGACATCGATAAAGAAGAGGTCGCTGAAGTCTGTGGTCACCAGAAAGTTCATCTCGTTCAGATCAACCAGGAGAATCTGCTGATCATGAATATGAGTCACTCCATTTTGCAGCTTCCGCACTAACTGCAAACTCATTTCGGGCGTCAGGTTATTCCTTAAGCGAAAGGCCCTTGGAAAAAGCTGACAGAGCACGTGCGTTTTACCAACATAGCGCATCGTGTAACCAACTGGACGGTTTTTTTGGTCAAGCATTAGATTCAGGGGCCGGATGATATTCGGCTCTGTGAGCACTGACAGTTCCTGGATCTTTGCTGCCGGGATAGTGCGCTGTGGATCTGAGTAAATCTTGTACGCCGTCGATCCTTTCACATAAATTGAGCCTTCGCCGCCCTGCGCTTTGAAATCGATCTGCCCTAACCGAATCTGTTTCCCGTTGCTGTAATAGCGGGACATCGTGTGATTCGTCTTCTGAAGGACTTTGAACATGCTGGGAGCACCTGGTTGGTCGGATAGAGTAGGTCTAAAGTTCGATCAATAGTTTGAATTCAAGTTAACGGTTGCGGGTGAGGCCGCCCGCGCTCCGAGGTAGATTGCACCGAGTGCAAGGTCGTCCGCATGCTGCCAACCTTTTGCAGCGCAACTCCTCGCGAACTTCTTAGCCCGGCGGGCTACGAACGTACCCATGCCGCCCTTGAACGACATGATCTCATCAATAACCTGGTCCATTGGAATCGAGTTAAGCTGTCTACTCGTCTTTGACTCTTGCGTCTTGTAAAAAGAGTGAAGGCCATCAGAAAGAAGCATTGCGTATTCATAGTCATTTGCCTTGACGCGAAACACTTCAGTCAACTCACTACTCGTTGCTGTTTCTACCAGGTCAAAGGTTGAATCGCCGCGGAAGTGTTTGAGCTCTTTGTACGAGCGTTTATTTGATCGCCAGGCTTCGAGTCGTTCAGGCTGGTGCGCATAACTGGGATAGAGCGGAAACCCTGAGGGAAATGAGATTGAATAAACATCCCTGCTGCCGGAGTGTGACTGGAGAATGATTACTCCATCCCCCGAGGCGCCAACGACCAGGTCTTCACCATCGCAGTAAAGGGTCAGGAGGGTCGCATCAACAGATTGCGGTTGCAGTCCGATACACTGCGCCCACTGGAGTGCCTGACTCGAAGCGGATTGGTGTAGCGCTGATATGTCCTCTTCAGCCTGGATTAGCTTTGCTTGAGCAGTAGCGCGGACCAGCAATCGCGCCCCAATGTCAGTGTCGGGTGAAGTTGAGCAACCATCCGAAAGTACAAGATAGCTGGCGTGCGAAAGATTGCTAGCCAGCGAATAGTCCTGACAGATTGCATGGGTCGCTCCGATCATGAAGGTAGTATCGGCGTTCATTTGACTCTCTATTCACCCTGTTTTAAAGACTGTGTGAAGAATCGAATTTTCTTTGGTTTCGTTGGTGATAGTTCGTGTGACTTCGTGGAGCCTACATTCTTCGCGGCGATAACAGACGATCCGCGAAATCACGCAAACCACACGAACAAAACTGACGTAACCGGATTCTTGACAGTCTCTGAAGCTTGGGGAGAATGAGAGGTGGCGTGCGACACTTCCAAGCGTCCTCTCATTCTCCAGTCTCCTCAGCCACACAATGCTCAAAAGACCAGTTGCTGCGAACCTCCGCCGGTGCCCAACGCCTGGGATTGCGCACTGATGCTCTGGGAAACGAATTCCGCGAGTCGGGCCAGGGTCTTCGCGTCAGCCTGGTCGATCTCGACGTATTGCGTAAAGCCCGCGTCGACCTGAAAATGCTTCAGATAGCTACTGACTTGAACGTCATCGACGTTGACTCCGATAAGTACGGAGACGATTGATTCCAGTGCCTCGGTCTTAATGGCATCACCAAACGCAGCCTTAACTCTGCTCGCTGTAGCTCTCGACGCGTTGTCCATACCATCAGTAATTACAAACAGGATCGCGTTCGCGGAAAAGTCGCCACTGGCGAGTTTCTGCGCGTAGCTGGTCGTCGCAGTGACTGCGTTTTCGGTGGCATCGTAGAGTGCGGTTGAACCACCGGAGCGAAGTACGCCGCCATAGTCGGCGAGATGACAGTTCTCGAGTAACTTGAAACCATGGATTTCGCTGAGCGAGTCGTCAAATGCCAGCAGTCGCAATAACACGTTGTCAGCGCGTGGCGAAAACTTACACGCCTGCACGATGTGTGTGATCGCTGCCTCCATGTCGAACGTGAAACCGGCGGTGCTGCCGCTCACATCCGCGACGACCGTGGCGATCGTGTATTCCGTAGCGCCAAGTTCTTCGAGACGCGTAGCCGAGTATCCATAGTGACTATTGGGGAGATTCACTTGATCAAGTTGTGAGTCGATTATCGGCATCTTTCTAACTCCTTTTCACGCCAGGAATTCCGTAGTGGTGGTGGTTTGCATCCCTCGCGCAACCATCTCGTTCATGAAGGCCTGAGCGTGCGTTTCAAAACCGGGAATATCGCTCGAAGCGTCTGTTAGCAACACAAGCTTTGAAATGAAGGAATCATCGCCAAAATTGTTGGCAATATCGCGGACCGTATTCGCCAAACAGTGCGTGCGTGCTTCACCGGCGATGAGTACTTGATCGGCAGTCTCAAGCGTTTGAATTAGGCGAGTATTGATTTGTGTCGAAGCGTCGGCGGCATCTGGTACATCGGCCTGCACCGCAGAGTAGTGCTCAGTCAGGATGTTGCTGCCTTTGGTTACGTAGTCCACAAAAGCAAAGCGCGATTCCCAGTTGGTGAGGGCGGTGAAGAGTTCAGGGAATACGTTGTGTCCCGGACTACCAATCAGGCAGTGGGGTGGCCAGATGGTCAGTTCATAGCGACCGTTCTGTTCAAGCTTGCAAACATAATCGAGGGCGCGCCGGTAGAGACTGGGAACGGTTGGCGTCCACCTGCCGTCTTCAACATCCGCCTTGCTAATCCTGGTGAACACAGCTGGGTGTTTCCCATTTGAGTCGCGCCAGAAAATTGGGTGGGCAATGTGGATGTAATGGTGTGAGTCGAGGGTGACGTGAATATCGTCCAACTTGTCCTTGAGTCGCACGATCATCGCCGCGAGGCGTTTCATGTCATGTTCGGCGCCGGGCACGTAGAGCGCGCCATGTTTCGGGTCGCAGAAATCCACCTGAGGATCGATTACTAGTAATTCAGTTCTCTTGCTCATCATTATCTCCTTCACTAAAGTCTACTTAGCGTAGTCTTCACGCTAAGTATTTCGGGCAAAAAATTTTTAGCGCTCTGGTCCTTCGTCCGGAAAACTGAGGTAGTTCACCGGAACGTGGTCGGTCAGCCAGACGCCATTGTCTGAACGAAAGAAAAGATGCCCGTCCTTATTCATTCGCTCGCTCGCAATAAGCAAAATCACGGGTTTGCCATAACGACGGCCCACGTCGATCGCGGTCTGCTGGTTATCAGACAGGTGCACATGATGTCGCTGGCCCTTTATCAAGCCTTGTTTCCTGATCGACTGAAGAAATCGTTCCGCCGTGCCATGAAACAAAGTCGGTGGGGGTGAGAGCGGCGCCAAACCCAGCTCTACGTCGATTGAGTGACCCTGGTTTGCGCGGATCAGTAAATGATCAGCGCTGAACGAAAAGCGTTTCTTGTCGTTCGTGGCTACGACGGTCTCTAAAGTCTCTACGGTTAACGCAACCCCATGAGCAGCGCAGGCTTGTAACAAGTCAGATACCAGGACCCAACCCCCTTCGCCGAGCGTCAGGCCGATCTTCTCCGGCTGGTGTCGGAGCACCAGACTGAGAAACTTGCTGACTTTTACCTGGTTACCTTTCATGGCATTCCCTTTACAACTCAAAGTTCAAGCCGCGTTTGACGAGCTGATTGTATTTTCTTTCGTCGAAACGATAGAGGCGCGCTGCCCGGTGCGGCACTCCCTTTTGTATTTCGTCGAGTTCTTTCAACACGTCCATCGCGAAGATCTTCTTGCGAAAGTTTCGGTTGTCGAGCGGTTGGCCCAACACGATCTCGTACAGTTTCTGCAGTTGTTTAATCGTAAACTTTTGCGGCAGTAATTCGAACCCGATTGGCGCATAGGTCAGTTTGCCCCGCAGCCGTTGCAG
>DATFRK010000482.1:0-7362 GCA_035263325.1 Pyrinomonadaceae bacterium
GACTCGGTAAGTATATTCCCTTGATGGCTGGAACATTTGGCGCTGGACTGGTGGCGTTCTCTTTCAGTCGTGTGCTGTGGTTGTCGCTCTCGTTGATGGTCGTGACAGGCCTGGGATTCATGGTGCAAATGGCGTCCAGCAATACGGTGCTGCAAACGATTGTGGATGAGGACAAACGCGGTCGGGTAATGAGTTTTTATACGATGGCTTTCATGGGTACGGCACCGTTTGGGAGTCTGCTGGCGGGCAGCGTTGCCGATCGAATCGGGGCGCCACACACACTCCTCTTCGGTGGCATCGGTTGTATCCTCGGAGCCCTGTGGTTTGCCCAATCACTTCCCGCCCTCCGTCGTGACGTCCGTCCTATATATGTAAAGATCGGTATCCTTCCCGAAATGGCCACCGGCATCCAACAATCCACCGAACTCAGCATCCCCCCTCAAGCTAATTGACAGCAGCGGCAACAGCCCTGGGCCTCTCAGCTATTTAAGCTTTCTGCGTAACCTCCGTAATCGGTGGATAATCCCTTGCCCCACATGGTGTAACTCTTAACGTTATCAGGCGTACTTCTACGAAATCGGCCCCAGATTGGGAGTAATCTCATCCGGCACACTCATTGCTCCTTCCAGTTTCGCGCAAGGCCCCTCCTCCTAATCGCGCCAAAAAGGAAGTTGAAGTGATGAGACACGAATTACCCAAAACCCTTCTCCACAATCCCTTTCAAAACCGATTTCACGACCCGGTGAGCCAGCGTCTTGACGACATGCAGTCGCACGCCTATACGGTTTGGCTGCGAGAGCGGAACCTGGAACAAAGTGGGTTCAAGCTTCCAGAGTCGGTGAACCGACCAGCAGCAACCGGTCGCCTCGGTCGAATTTTTGCCGGAGCCGTTGCGCTGTCACTCGTCGTACTGGTTTCGGTGGCTGTGCTGCTGCGAGCGTTTTGAAAAAACGCTTCCACATTTATAGAGATTGGCACTTATTATTGGAGCCTTAGCCCAGCTCTTGAATCCTTCCGTGTAATGCTGAGTGAAGCCATCCGGTCCGACCAACCTATTCGGTTACTTCTTTTTTACTTCCTTGAAACACACATTTAATAAGCGATCTACCCGTCCGTAACGCCAGTCTCATAACCTCACTTTTCAATCATCAATCTCGCCGGGTTCCAAAAGCATTAATCCCGATGCCAGTTTTTGCGATCGCCTTCGTGAAAGCCGTGTCGAAGTGTGACTGCAAGTGCCCAACGTGACAAAAACGAAAAGGAGAACCTTCTAAATGAAAACGCCCTCGGCTTTAACGGCCGCCTCAATCGTCCTACTTGTATTGCTTACCTCTGCTTGTGCGTTTGCGCAGGGTGGCCCAACTGTAAAGATCGTCTTGCCGGAGAGATTTCGCGTGCTCTCGAATCAACTGTTTGACTTGCGTGTTGAAGCGACTGGGCTGACAAATGCCTCGGCCCAACTCCAGATCACCGTCAACAACGGCAACAAACAAGACGCACTCCAGGGACTCGGCGCGCCCGAAATTACCACCGACAACGACAACAACCCGGCTACTCCAGACAAAGCCTGGACCTTTCGGCGCGTCTTCTTCGGACGCGATGGGATTCGCACTTTAAGAGCGATCATCACTGATGGTCACAATATCTACGGCGCCGCCACTCAGATCAATGTGCAGGAGTTTAAGCTCGAAGGACAGAAGAGCATCATTCTTTTCCTCGGTGATGCCATGGGGACTGCTTATCGTGACGCCGGTCGCATCGTCGCCCAGAGTACCGGCAATCGTTTTCGCGAAGGTCGCTTCGACGAATTGCAGCAGATGGACCAGATGCCGGTCACGGGAATGGTCATGACTTACGCGCTCGATAACGTCACGCCAGACTCTGCCAACACGGGTACTGCGTGGACCACGGGCAATAAAACGATCAACGGCACTCTCAATGTGTTTCCCGACAACAACGATTTCAAGTACAACGGCGCGAACACGACCACCCAACAGGCGACGAAGCAGTTTGCGCTTGATAACCCGCGTGTCGAAACATTGTGGGAATACTTGAAGCGCCTTTACGGCTATAAGACTGGAGTTGTAACCACCTCGGAAGTAACAGACGCTACCCCTGCTGCCGAAGGTAGTCACACCTTGGCCCGCGCGCTCCAGAACGACATCGCGAGACAGTATGTGGACGGGGTGTTGAGTAGTGGTCCAATATTCGATGTGATCATGGGCGGCGCCAAGGAGCGTTTTGATGCACGTACCATGGCTAATAGCGGTGATACGCGGAACCTGGTTAGCGAACTACAAGGGCAGGGTTTTACTTACGTGCAGAATCGTAGCCAGCTAAACGCGTTGCCAGGTGGCAGTGCAGCACCGGACCGGTTGTTAGGTCTGTTTCGTACTGGAAACATGGACGTTGCCTACGACAAGCTACACCTGCAACGGCCCCCGGATGAACCAGCCCCCAACTTCCTGGGTTTCACCGATCAACCATTCCTCGATGAGATGACTGAGAAAGCAGTAGCGACCTTGTCGAAGGGTGGTGGTCCATTCATTCTAATGGTCGAGGGTGCTTCGATTGATAAGCAATCGCATCCGAACCACATCAACGGTCAGATCTGGGACACCATCGAGTTTGATAAAGCGGTTGGCGTGGGCCGTTCGTTTCTCAATGCGAATGAAGCGCGGAAAGATTCAACTCTCTTGCTGGTCACTGCCGATCACGACCAGTCGATGGTGATCATTGGTGTGGTCGACACGCAGGTTGCGGGTAACATACCGAATGTACGCAGCAACACGCCCTATCCAGCCGCGTCGGCGCCACCACCTGCGCCTGCTGGAGGTGGCAATCCTGGTGAAACTTCAGGTTTTCCAGATTATGAAGATGCCAACGGTGATCGCTATCCGGAGAATCTGAATCGCTTCAAGATCGCAGTGGGTTACCGGACGGGGAACCACACGGGTTCATCAGTACCTATTACAGCGGAAGGGACGGGAGCTTTGCTCTTCTTCGGCTACTACGACCAGACAGACGTCTTCTTCAAGATGGCGCGGGTATTGAGCATGAACACAAAGCAGTTAGACAAGGCGGTGGAACGAAAGCTTGACGCAGACGTCCCAGCTTTCAATCCCCCCTCCCAACTGCGTGTCGAACAGAACTCCCTTCCTATCCTCGACCGCAAACCTTAGACTGCCAAAAAGGACCACTCATCGCTGGTCCAACGCAAGGAAACGGGGCGAGTCCCGACTGGTTCGGGACTCGCCCTCTTTTTAGAAAACATCTGTGTAATCTGCGTAATCTGTGGATAATCTTAAGGTGCCAACTCGGAAGTCAGCAGGGCCCCACCCATACTAGGTAGCACCGCCGAAATCTTTACCACCTTCCGACTATCCTTTGCGATCCACACTGTCTGCTTGTCCGCATCATTGTCCGCCGCGACAATCTCCACCTTGTACGCATCAAACGTCCCCGCGGGCACCGTCACACTTTCCGTCCCCACCACCTTCAACTGTTTCAGCTGCGGCTTCTGCTTCTGAAGGTCGAAGTTCCGGAACCCCGCCCAGTAACCATTCGCCAAGGGCAGCGCGGCGATAACATCGTAGGTACCGGCCCCATCGGCGAACAGCGCGCCGCCGGGATCGGCATCGATCGGATTGTTCTGACCACCCATCGACATCGAGCCACTCACTTTATTCGGTTTGACGTCCATCTCGATGGTCATTGCCCCTTGTTTGATCGAGCGCCGTTTAAGCAAGAGACTGCCTTTTTCCAACGTACTGATATCAACGATGTCGCCTTGCGGTGTGGTGGCAGTTTCGTTTACCAGCCAGGCGCCATTGTCTTCTTTGATCTCTCTCTTCACGGTGAGGGGAATTGTTTGTCCACCGGCGGCGATAGAGACTTTGTAATTCGCAGTGCCAGGCTGTAAGTCGACGGCTGGTTTCGGCAGCCCTGCCGTTGTGTCCATCTTCTTCGGCAGCGACACTGTCTTCACATCAACCGAGATGTCCTTGAGTCGTTGCGAGACTTCCGGCGTCATGCTCTCCTGGTAGCGACCACCAAGATGCTTTGCCAGGAACTTTTCCGAGGTGGCAAACATCGCCATGTTGTTTACCGGACGAGCGAATCCGTGACCTTCATCGGGAGCAACGAGATACTCCACCGGGAACCCTCGATCCCTGAGCGCAATGACAATCTGATCCGACTCGCGTTTGTTGACGCGTGGGTCATTCGCTCCCTGGATTACGAGCAGCGGAGTTTTGATCTTGTCAGCCGAATTAAGCGGTGACTGTCGTTGTAACTGCGCCTTGCCTTCCGGCGTATTGGGATCGCCCATCCGTTTGTAGAACAAGGTGCGAATCTGCTCCCAGTAAGGCGGGATCGACTCGAGCAAAGTGATCAGATTCGATGGGCCAACAATTGAAACAGCTGCCGCATAAACATCCGGTGTGAACGCCACTCCCGCCAGGGTTGCGTAACCACCGTATGATCCGCCCATGATGCCGACCTTCTTCGGATCGGCGATGCCTTGCGCGATCAAATACTTCGCACCCCAGGTCACGTCGTCCTGCATTTTATCGCCCCACTGTTTATTGCCGGCGTCGAGAAACTTCTTGCCATAGCCGGTCGAGGCGCGGAAGTTCGGCTGCAAAACTGCATAGCCACGGTTCGCGAGAAACTGGGCAAAAGGATCGTAACCCCAACTATCGCGACCCCATGGACCACCGTGCGGTAACAGGATCGCCGGCAGATTCTTTGCCGCCACGCCTTTGGGTACCGTGAGGTACGCGGGAATTTCCAGCCCGTCAGATGACGGATACTTCACCGCCTTCATCGGGGCGAGATAGTCGCGGTTCAACTTCTCGCGGGCCTGGTATTGCAGGGTTAACTTCCTGGTGCCGCGGTCGTAGAGATAAGTGGAACCCGGATCGGTATCGCCGTAGGCCGCGATGATCCAGAGCTTTTCATCCTTCGTGGAAGAGCCAAAGCCGATCTCCTTGCCAGGCAATTGTTTTTGTAGGTTCTTGTAATCAGCCTCGAACGCCTTGTCTTTCCAGTAGATTCGTTCGCGCTCGTCGTCGTAAGTGGTAGAGACGAGTTCATCTGTGACTTCGGAAAAAGTTGCGTTGCCGAAGTCAACGTGCTTCAGCGGATCCGATTCGACCAGTTCTTCTTTGCCAGTGGTGGGGTTGAACAACTCGAGGCGAATCAGATCGACGTCGTTACCTTTGTTGGTGGTGAAGTAAACGCGTTCGCCATCCTTGTGATAACGCACCGGTCCACAACTCTCAAATACGCCGCAGCTATATACTTTGGCGAATCCATTTGCATCAACCCGGAGTATTTCGGTGTCGCCATTTTCGGCCGAACGCGACGCGAGACGAAGCTGGTCCTTGAGATCGAATACCCATCCGGTAATGCGCTCAGTATTCTTGCGGACCAGGGTGCGTTCACCAGTGGAGATCTTAACTTTGTAGAGATCGTGCCAGGCCGCATCGCGATCGTTTATCCCAACGTAGATCGCGTCAGGTTCGCTGCGCGGTACGGCGTAAATGAAGGCGCGCACGCCTTTCAAATCGGTTAGGTTTCGCGCTGCCGGAACTTGTTGGCCTGCACTCGGACTGTCAGCCGGGTTCACTGCGTAGACATTGAAATTTTCGTCGCCGGCCTTGTCCTGCACAAACAGGATGTACTTGCTGTCGCGCGACCAGAAGTAGCCGCGAATTGGTCTTGAGGTGTCGGCAGTAATAGGCTTGGCATTCGCGAAGGGCTCGTTCGTGCGCTTCACCCAGACATTCCGCGTCCCGTTCAGTGGCTTGATGAACGATATGAACGCGCCATCAGGAGAAATCTGGGCGCCGGAAATCTCCGGGTCGCCGAAGAAAAGCTCCCGATCGATGATTGGTGGGGCCTGCGCCTGCACTGCCGCAGCGAGCGCCAGCAACATCAACGCAGCTAGTGTTAGAACCACTGAAAGACGGAAAAATCGAGCCATTACGCACCTCTTTCTACAAATGTGAGCCCGGGTTTGCTAAAACGTTTGAATTGATTTGCCTGACAGTTAACCTGAATTGTAGTTTACGCACTGCGAACCACAGAGGTTTCATGTCACTGGGGTAGGCGGGCGGCCCGCCCGCCTAAAACTCCCTTCTGGAATCAGTAAAATCGGCGTAATCTGCGGATATGAGTCGCTTTCAAAACCTCGACGTGGACCAGGCTCTCCGCTTGATCATGGAGGGCACTGCACCCGAAACCGGAACCGCCTTTTATTCCGCGTTGGTCAAAGGGCTGGCGGCCACGCTGAACACAACGGGAGCCTGGGTAACGGAGTATCTCGAAGAAGCCGGTCGATTACGGGCGCTGGCTTTCTGGCTTAATGGCGAATTTATTTCCGGCTACGAGTATGACCTGCCCGGTACGCCCTGCGAGATAGTGATTAAAGAAGCGAAGTTGGTTCACATTCCAGAGAATGTTAATCAACTGTTCCCGAATGATCCTGACTTAAAGGCCTTCAACGCGGTGAGCTACATGGGAGTCCCGTTGCAAAATGAGGATGGCAGTGTGCTGGGACATCTCGCGATTCTTGACTCGAACCCTATGCCCGCCGAGCCGCGCCTCGAGAGTATCTTCCGCATCTTTGCGGCTCGAGCCGCAGCTGAACACCGACGTCTGCGTGCTGAAGCAGAGATGCGCGAGCGCGAAGAAAAGCTGAACCGCCTGATTAGCAGCGCGATGGACGCAATTCTCGAACTCGATCAAGACCTCAACATCACCGTGGTGAATCAGGCGGCCAGTGATGCTTTCAATTTGCCGCCAGCAGAGTTGTTGGGCCAAAGCTTTAAGCGCTTTCTCACGCGTAAAGGCCACGCAGTTCTCCTGGATGTAATCGAGAAGCTGACCGCGCCCACAGTTTCACGACCACACGTTTGGATTCCGAGTGGTCTTGAGGCCGTCCGCGGCGATGGTCGAGTGTTTCCCGTTGAAGCGACTCTTTCGACCTCAACGGCGCAGCGGCGCCACTTTTACACCTTGATCCTGCGCAACGTGAATGAGCGTTACGAAGCGGAGCGCCAAATACGAGAACTCACTCAACAGACCCGTTATCTGCAGGATGAAATAAAAGCGGATCATAATTTTGAAGAGATTATCGGCCGCAGCGAGATCATGTTGAGTCTCTTGCGCGATGTTGAGCGAGTGGCCGCAACTGATACGAGCGTGCTGATTCTTGGTGAAACCGGCACCGGCAAGGAACTATTTGCTCGCGCTATCCACCACGCGAGCAAGCGCCGGCATAAACCATTGATCAAGGTCAACTGCGCTGCGTTGCCAGGCAGTCTGATTGAGAGCGAACTGTTCGGGCATGAGCGC
>DATFRK010000483.1:0-5957 GCA_035263325.1 Pyrinomonadaceae bacterium
CCGCCGCCAGTGCTTTGGCATCACCGGCGCGAGCACGCGCGATCAGATCTTCCACCGTGAAGGTCCCGTTTTCAGCGCCACGTGGTTTTGGGTCAGACAAGTCTCGACCAAAATAACGCGACAGCGTTGCCAGGTTGGAAATGTAGGCTTCCCAACAGCCGGTTGCGCCGCAGGAGCAACGTGGACCATCAATACTCAACGGCACGTGACCAAACTCGCCCGCAGTATTGTGCCGGCCACGTAACAACTCACCATTCACGACAATGCCGGAGCCGACGCCGTCAGAGACACTCACGAAGACAGAATTGCCGGAAGCAACCATATCGGCGCGAGTGGTCCATAGCTGGGCCAACGCACAGGCTTTAGCTGAGTTCTCAATGTGCACCGGTATCCCAACCAGGGCCGCGAGGGGATCTCTCAAGTTCACCTCACGCCAGGCGAGTGTGGGTGCGTGCAGCACGCGTCCAGCCGCGGGATCAACCATGCCCGGCACCACTACGCCAACACCTTCGCAAGCTCCAACCTCGTTATAGTCGGTTAGCATCTGCTTGATCCGGCGAGCGAGTTCCTGAGTTAGGACACCCACATCTCGATTCGATTGGAAGCTACTGACACCACCGAGTTGCCGGCCCATCAGGTCGGTGACCATCAGGTAGGTGCGAGAAGCGCGAATATCGACACCGACGACACAACGTTGCCGTGAGTCGATGTAAAGAAAGGTTGGGCGGCGACCGCGACCGACTGCTTCGCCCACGGCCCCTTCGAAGATCAGGCCCTCATCGAGCAACTCACTGACCAGCAGACTGGCGACGCCGCGTCTGACATTCATCAGGCGAGCAAGGTCAGCGCGGGACACGGGCTGATGAGCGCGGATCAGGTTTAGGGCGATCTGGCGATTGATCTCGCGACTAATCCCGCGCCGAGCAACTCGAAAATCGTGGGGATTGATCTTACGCATGATTCTTAAATTGTTTTCTTTTGGGACTTATTGGCCCCACCAACTTTCAATAACAGATCCCGTCAGCACCAACTTCTTGAGGTGCCCGTTAGCCTCAAAAACAAGGGATTGAGGAGAACGTGGACGCAGGAACCGGCTTATCTCGGAAAAATCTGACCAGGTTTTCGTTTGGTTCCGCCTCACGCAGTGGGGTTCCGGAGAACCCTCTCAGGCGGAAAGAATTTGTCCTAACGCGGAACATATACAGCAGGCGCCTGCGGACGTCAAGGACTTTTCTCCCCCGGCCACGAAAAATCTCGCCCACCGACGGTTAAGGTCATCACAGTCACGAAGGCTGTTCACTTACGGCAGAAAGGAACTTAAACCGATCTTTCGGATTGTTTCGCAGCTATTAGAGACTGGGCGATTCCGTTTGCAACTTTGAATGGTGGCTCACCCTTTGCGGCCGCGGTTTGCAGCACGTCGGTCATCCGATCGTAGAGCTTGTCTACCTTGTTTACCGCTGCCTGCTCATCCCAACCGAGTAACTCCCGACACCCATTGATGACGCCACCGGCATTCGCCACGAAATCGGGCGCGTAAAGAATTTCCAACTGCGCCAGCGCCTCACCTTGAGCATCATCGAGTAACTGGTTGTTCGCCGATCCCACGACGATCTCCACCTTCAACTTGCGAATCGTCTCATCGTTGAGAATGCCGCCGAAGGCGCAAGGGGCAAACACATCAGCCGCGACTGCGAAGATGTCTTCTGGTGAAACCGGCACCGCCTCGAAGTCCTGGACCACACGCTCAAGCGCCGCGGCATTAACGTCGGTGGCGATCACCTTTGCCCCCGCGTGCTGAACTTCCCTGGCAAGATGATAACCGGTGCTGCCACACCCTTGAATCGCTACGGTGCGTCCAGCCATTGAATCACAACCCCAACGATGTCGCGCGCAAGCTTGCAACGACCTAAACACCCCGCGCGCGGTCATCGGCGAAGGATCGCCGGAGCGTCCGGGTAATCCTGCGACGAAGCGGGTCTCCTGGCTGACATAGGTCATGTCCGAAGGTCGGGTGCCAACGTCTTCGCCGGTAATGAAAATGCCACCGAGTGATTCGACGAAGCGTCCGTGCGCGCGGAAGGTTTGCTCACGATTGCAGGTATCCGCGTTGCCGATGATGACGGCTTTCCCACCACCAAAAGGGATTTCGGCCATTGCATTTTTGTAAGACATGGCCCGCGACAGTCGTAAGGCATCAACACTGGCGGCCTGGTCGTTCTGGTAGTTGCGAAATCTTGTGCCCCCGAGCGCCGGCCCAAGCGCGGTGCTATGAACCGCAATAATGCCCCGGTACGCGCTATTCGGATCGGACCAGAGCACCACCTGCTCGTGTTCCGCGGAAGCGAAGAGTTCACAGACGTTGTGGGAGGATGTTTCCATTCGTTGTGAATTAGAACCAGAAGGTACCCCAATTTAAAACTGAGCGCGAATAACAGGCTACCAAGCGAAACGACGGTTTCGACTTCGCCCGAGAGAGTGCACCTGAGGTCTCGCTGAAGTCTTTAAAAGCGTCTTCAAAACTTTTCACAAAATCTCACGGTAGCACTTAACAATTCCTGTCTTGTCCTACGTTTTGCCGTACAAATGAGTTCTGAGAAATTCTAAATACCGGCCTAAAGATTTTTGAGAACCATCCTCCTAAGCTAAACCTCTAGAGTTTGAGCTGACAGAGGGAGGTTTAGCCAATGCTGGGAGCAATCTTTGACCCTGATAAACCAACTGAAGTTAACGAAGACCATCCGGCCAGTCGTGGCACAGAAGTGCAAATCGAAGCGCTGCGGAACCTGGTCCTAAATCTCGTCAAACAGCTGGAGGTGCTAGGCGGCAAAGGCAACGAGACACCTGAGGATCAACCTGCCACTAGCCTCCATGACGAGGTGCGTCGCTTTGAGATCGATCTAATCAACAGTGCCTTGTACCGCACTCATGGTCACCAGTTGAAGGCCGCTCAACTCCTCGGTATCAAAACAACCACGCTCAATTCCAAGATCAAGCGCTATCACATCATGCTGCCGGTTTTCCGGTCTCTCTCAGAAGAGACCCACTAGAGCTGAGCAGCACTCACGCGGGTGACTAATTCTTCAAATCTAAGCTCACCTCGCAAGGGGTCGAGAGTGTGATTAACCTTCAGGAAGACGAATTCAACGTCTCGTTCTGTGAAGGCCTTTTCCAACCACTCATAGGCGCGGTCATGCTGGCCCAAACCGAGATAGATTTCAGCAATGCGATACGAGGAGATGTATTTCCTACTCGCAGCCTGTTCCAGCTGGCGCAGAATCTGACGGGCCTCAGCAACCTTCCCCGCAGAAGTGAGCGCGTGCGCTAACCCGGCTTGAATCGTCGGATTGTCACTTGATGACTCAGCCGCTGTCTGCCATTCACCGAGCGCTTTGGCGTGCTTCCCTTGCTGTTCATAGACTCGCCCCAACACTTCGTGAGCCCGAATGAAATTGGGATTGAGCTCAAGCAGATTCAACAACTGTCGCTCACTTCTTTCGTACTGTCGCGCATAGAAGTAAGAAGCCGCGAGATCGACGTTAATTGCCAGGGACAAGGGATCAAATTCCTGTGCTCTTTGTAACTCTTCCTGCGCTTCGTCAAACCTTCCCAGCGTCGCCAGGAATTCACCGTACCAATGATGGGCAGTGGGATAGTTTGGCTTTAGCTCGATGGCTTTACGGTAACTCCGCTCGGCTGCCAACCAGTTCCATTCAAAACAACACTCGACAAATGCTAGCGAGGCGTAAGCCTCGGCCAGCATTTCATCGATTTCCAGGGCGCGTAGGGCGGCGGCCTTGGCCTTAGGGAACGACTCACGAGGTGGCAGCACACTGTGTTGCGCGCCCAGCAAGTTGTACGAATCAGCCAGGCCAACGTAAGCCGGCGCGTAAGTTGGATCCGCCGCTATCGCAGCTTGTGCGTATTCGAGGGCCTTTTTCAACCCTTCAATTGTTCGCTGGTTCCAGAAGTACCTGCCCTTGATAAACAACTGAAAGGCTTCCGGACTCTGGGTGTAATTCTGTCTAATCTGTCGTTGTTCGTCGCCGCTCAGCTTCAGGGCCAATGAACGCACCACCTGGTCGGAAATAGAATCCTGGATGGCAAAGATGTCAGTGAAGCGTTCATCAAACTTTGCTGCCCAGAGCGTGACACCATCATTCACGCTCACCAACTGCACGGAAACTCTGATTTTTTCGCCTTCTTGTTGATAGACCCCGTCCAATAACGCATCGACATTCAACTCGCGTCCGATCGCCAATGGGTCCTGTTGCGGCTGATGGTATTTCAGTACGGCCGCAGTTGGTCGTACCTTAACCTCACGCATACTGCTAAGTCGCATGATCAGCGAGTCAGCCAGACCTGGCCCGAGAAACTTTTCTGTATCGTCGCCCCTAAGGTCCTTGAAAGGCAGCACGGCGATTGACTCAACCGTCTTGTTGCTTTCCACTTTTTTGGTTTTGTTCAGAGCTTCGTATTCCTTAACGGGCGCCACGAAGCGATAGCCCACACCGGGAATCGTTACGATGTAGCGATGATCGTTTCTTTCTTCCCCGAGTGCTTTTCGCAACAGGAAAATGTTTTGTGCCAGATTGCTCTCCTCAACAAAGGTATCGCGCCAAACACTATTGAGAATCTCATCTTTTTTGGCGACTTTTTCTCGATGCTGCACCAGGTACAGCAAAGTCTCGAACACTTTAGGAGAGAGTGGTATCGTTTCCTCATCACGCAGCAAGAGATACCGCTCCATGTCGATCCGGAAGGGTCCAAATTCGTAGACTGAGATGGTTGGGCTGCTCATCATCATATTGAGAACTTAGGAAAAGTCTTGAAGTCCTGTTGAAGACTCAACGACGTTGTTTCGCATTAACTTGTGCTAGTTACTTAGAAGAACGAAATCAGTTTTACGAACGTTCGCTAATTTAACTTGGGAGCGCCGGCAGCTCGCCAGCTGTTCTATTGAGGAACACATGTCAAACACCATCGGACTACTTGAGGATCTTATCGCCATCGACTCGGTGAACCCCTCGCTGGTGCCGGGAGGCGCCGGCGAAGGAGATATAGCGCAAGCTGTTGCCCAACACCTGCGCGAAAGCGGGCTCGACGTTTCGCTCAAGGATGTGTCCGCAGGCCGGCGAAACGTAGTAGGCGTTCTCGAAGGACGTGAAAAAGGCAAGTCACTCATGTTCTGCGGGCATAGCGACACCGTCGGGGTTGCCGGCATGGATCAGCCGTTCAGTCCAATTGAGCGCGACGGGAAAATCTACGGTCGCGGCTCGGGCGATATGAAAGGCGGACTGGCTGCGATGCTGGATGCCGCGCGCGGACTGGCGGCTAACGGCTGGCCCAGGGGCCGGCTAATAGTAGCAGCCGTAGTTGATGAGGAATATGCGAGCATCGGAGCGGAAGACTTAGTGAAAGACTGGACTGCGGATGCGGCGATAGTTACTGAGCCGACTGGTTTGGTAGTGGCAACCGGGCACAAAGGCTTTTCGTGGGTGGAAGTAACGACCGAAGGCCGGGCCGCGCACGGTAGCAGACCGCAAGAAGGACGCGACGCCATCTTAAAAATGGGTAGCGTCTTACAACGACTTGGTGACTTAACCAGGAAATTGGAGTCGCGCACTCCGCATCCGTTGTTGGGCTGTCCTTCACTACACGCGTCTTTGATTGATGGTGGCCGGGAAATGAGTACTTACCCTGATAAGTGTGTGCTGAAGATCGAACGCCGCACGCTTACGGATGAAGACAGAGGGATTGC
This sequence comes from Pyrinomonadaceae bacterium, assembly GCA_035263325.1. GTDB lineage: Bacteria > Acidobacteriota > Blastocatellia > Pyrinomonadales > Pyrinomonadaceae > PSRF01. The sequence continues at coordinate 5,762 of DATFRK010000483.1, forward strand.
CTTACAGGAAGTTGAAGAGATTCTCGAGGGCTTGCAAATGGAAGATGCGGAGTTTGTCGGTTCAGCGCGACTCCTGTTTGACCGCTCCCCGTATGAAACGCCTCCCGACTCCCAGCTGCCGGATCTGCTGGAAGGAAGGATTAGAGCAAGTGGCTTTGAAACCCGTCGCGAAGGGATGACCTACTGGACCGACGCG
>DATFRK010000484.1:0-3686 GCA_035263325.1 Pyrinomonadaceae bacterium
GGCCGGGCAATGCCAGGTAGACCACAAGGATCGCAAGTTTTACAAAAACGCCCTGCGGTGGCGGTGGGAATTGCGCCATCTCAATTTGCGGGGCAGGTAACCATCTATCGCGACAAGTATGGAGTGCCGCACGTGTTTGGAGCGACCGATGCCGCCACTGTGTTTGGGTTCGCTTACGCCCAGGCTGAGGATAATTTCTGGCGCGTTGAAGAAAATTACATCTTTGCCCTTGGCCGTAGTGCTGAACTCTATGGCGAGAAAACACTCACTGAGGACCGACTCAACCATGCTTTAGAAATTCCCCGGTTGGCGCAGGAGGAATATTCACGACTCGACCCCAAGATGCGTTCAATCTGCGACGCCTATGCGGCCGGGCTCAACTATTACCTGACGAAGCACAGCCCGCGCCTGTTGGCACACATCGAGCCCTGGTACCCGCTCGCTTTCATTCGCTACAACTACTTTCAAAACGGGTTTGCTCGCGACCCGGCTCTTTCAGACAACCCGCAAACTGCCCGCGACGAACGCAGCCTCGACGAAAACGTTGGTTCTAATGGCTGGGTCATTGGACCAAGCAGGAGCAAGACTGGTCACGCGATGCTTCTGATCAATCCGCATCTTCCTTTCTTTGGTCCGGGACAAGTCTACGAGGGCCAGGTGCACAGTGATGAGGGTTGGAACTTCACCGGCTACACTCGTTTTGGCTTTCCGTTTCCTTACGTTGGTCACAACGACCACCTGGGTTGGGTCAGTACGGATAATGCAGCGGACCTGGAAGACGTCTACCGCGAAACATTCGACGATCCCAAGCAGCCACTGGCCTACCGCTACGGCAGTGGACACCGAATGGCCAGCAAAAGAGTGGAAGAGATTCGCGTGAAGACCAGTTCAGGTCTTGAAGTGCGCAAGTTCGAAATGTGGCAGACGCACCATGGTCCCATCGTGTCTGAGGCAAAAGATGGTGCGCGTCTCGCAATTCGCATGGCGAAGTTTGACGGCGACGGATGGCTGCGCGAATGGTACGAGATGACCAGGGCCAGCAATCTCACTGAGTTCAAGGCTGCTTTGACGCCGCTCAACATGCTCTTTGGCAATGTCATGTACGCTGACGATGCCGGCAACACTTACTATCTCTACAACGGGGCCGTGCCCCGACGAGATCCGAAGTGGGATTGGACAAAGGCGGTTGAGGGAAGCGATCCGAGCACCGATTGGAAAGGCTATCACTCGATCACTGAACTACCTCAACTCACCAATCCTGCCACCGGCTGGATGCAGAACTGCAATACAACCCCATTTCTTTTGACCAGCGAGGGGAACCCTGAACCCAGGCAATATCCAAAATACATGGTCCAGGAAGGTGACAATCCGCGTGGCCGCATCGCGCGCCAGATCCTTTCGTCGAATAAGTCATTCAGTTTTGCAGAGTGGACGCGGGCGGCGTTTGACACGCACGTCATCCGGGCTGATGAGTTATTGCCGCAGTTTCTGAGCGAACTAAAGGCGGCGGCGAACGACGGAGGCCGTCGTCTACTTGAAGCGTACAAATTGTTGTCTAGCTGGGATCATCAGTCGCGAACTGATTCGGTGGCCATGACTATCTTCAGTGGTTGGCGCGACCGGATCTCCTCGCTGGAGAGACCCGGCCCGGTAACGTCTGCCAATCGCATTGCAGCGCTGAATGAAGTTTTGGATTCACTGGAAAAACGGTTCGTTACCTGGCGGGTAGCGTGGGGTGAGATCAATCGGCTGCAACGTGTCGATGAAAGCAAGGATGAAGAGTTCTCGGACAATCGCTCGAGTCTGCCAATCGCCGGGGTGAATGGCGGCGATGGCGCGGTGTTTACGTTCTACTCACGTGATGTGCCCGAACAGAAACGTCGCTATGGAGTCGCCGGCGCCACCTACGTCAGTGTGGTCGAGTTTGGACCCCAGCTACGTGCCCTGTCGGTGCATACGCTTGGTGCGAGTGGCCACCCAGAAAGCCGGCACTACATGGACCAGGCGGAATTGTACGCTCGCGGTGAATTCAAGCCTGCCTGGTTTACGCTTGAAGAGATTAAGGCGAATCTTGAATCTGCCTATCATCCCGGGGAGGAGCGGTAAGCACCCTTTCCGAAGTTGCTTCCCCGCAAACTTGGCCTAAAGAGCCGAATACCACCAACTGCCGTTGGTGGTATTTGAGGGGAATTGTGCTGGTAGAAAGGATTTGAAGAATCCACCAACTGCCGTTGGTGGTATTTCGCTATCTTTGCCAGTAAGTCTTGATTCTTTCCGCCAACAAAGGAAAGGGAACGTAGTCCACGGTGCGGCCCGAGCGGCGCATTTCTTCCACCATGCGCATGGCGCCGTCAGCATTCCTGGTATGCACCAGGATCGTGGAAGCCTGTTGTAGTTCCGGGTGCGTGCTTAGCCACAAGGCGATTGCATAGCCCGTGCGTTCGTCGTCAGTCGAATCGACGTTGTAGTGTTCGGGATGCAAGTCGTGGTCGAGAAAAATTGCGTCGTAGTGACTGCTGCTCAATAGTTCGCGGGCCTGGTCAACATTGTCCGCAATATCCAGCACATCTCCTTTGAAGCGCACGGTAAACCACTTGTGCCGGCGCTCATCGTCGTCGAGGAGAAAGACGCGAATGGGATGGCGCTCCGCCTTGATCGAGGCGAGGCCCAACTTACTCAAAAGCGAATGCAACAATCCCATACCCTCTGGTGACCAGTTCCTCCGGAAAGCTTAAGCTGCAGCGACTAAGATGGTTTTACTGAGCTTGTGGTTGAGGTTTTTTGTGACGCGGGAGAAATATATCATAGGGCAAAGGTTGAGACACTGTCGCACATTGGGAGCGCAGGCGTCCCGCCTACTTGAATCAGACTAACAAACGCAATAAAGCAGGCGCGCCGCCTGCGCTCCCGGTAAGCCATGTTATGATGTGGTGCAACCCCAATTTATTTCTTACGTAATCATTCCGATGCAATCTGACGAGCAAAAGAACCACGTTGTGGAGCAACCCCCTTCAGCACAAGAAAGTCGTGGCGTTTGTCCAACCTGTTTTGGCACAGGTATGGAAGTTGTTCCTGGCAAAGGCGCCCGCACCTGTCACTGTCGCAGAATTGATCGCCGCGCTGCCCTGATGCAAGTCTCGAGAATTCCCCGCCGGTACGAACACTGCACCATTCACAGCTTTGAAAACGTGGACCACGAGCCCTCCAAGTACTTCGCTTTAGGTGAGGCCGATCGACTCATCAAAGACTACCCGGTTGAGGGGAATATTGAAGGAAGAGGATTGCTGTTCATGGGTAGCGTCGGGGTGGGGAAGACTCACCTCGCCGTGGCCATTCTTCGTGGCCTAATTGAGACGTACGGTGTGCAAGGCTTGTTCTATCAATCAGGTGCGCTGCTGAAAGAGATTCAGGATTCTTACAATCCCATCTCGCAAACGTCGGAACTCAAAGTTCTCGCTCCTGTTTTTGAGGCTGACGTTTTGGTGCTTGATGAGCTGGGAGCTTCAAAACCAACTGACTGGGTGCGCGACACCCTGATGCAAATTATCAACACTCGCTACAACGATAAAAAACTCACATTCTTCACGACGAACTACCTCGATGAACGGCGCAGTGACACGGACACGAGAGAAACGCTGGAAGAGCGAATCTCGGTGCCGCTGCGATCTCGTCTTTACGAAATGTGC
>DATFRK010000485.1:0-12567 GCA_035263325.1 Pyrinomonadaceae bacterium
CCACCGTGAATGTTGAGAATGAGCGGATACTTTTTATTTGGGTCAAAGTTCGGCGGCTTCTGCACCCATGTCTGAATCTTTTTGCCATCGAAGCTCGTGTACCAAATTTCCTCCGGTTCAGTGAGATTCAGTTTCGAGAACAAGTCCTTGTTGAAGTCGGTCAATTGTTTTGGTTCGCCGCCTTTCTCGACCCAGAACAGATCGCCGATACGCGTGGGCGTGGAAATCAGCAACACGAATTTGGACGCGTCAGGTACGGCGCGAAAGCCAACTACTGCCTGGTTACCCTTGGTGACGTCAGTTTCTTTACCGGTTGTTACCTCAAACGAACCAACGTTAGCGCGTCCTTCCTTTGCGTAAACTGCAAGAATGCTGCGCCCGTCTGCTGACCACACTGGAGGACTGCCACCGCCTCCGCGCGGTGCAGTGTTGTCGCCGCCCACTCCCGAACCAAGATCATAATCAAAGTCGGGGGTGAGATTACGCGGTTGCGCGCCAAGGGCAAGGTCCATTACCCACAGATCGGGTTCCGTGTACGATTGCACTGGTTTAGTCACCGAAGCGAAGAAGGCAACCTGTTTTCCATTAGGGCTCACCACGAAGCCGCCGGCGCCCATGTCGAATGAAGTCAATCGAGTAGGTTCACCGCCGCTCACCCCGACGGTATAGACATCAGTCTTGGGTAGTTCATAGTACGACTCGTCATTGTGATCAGAAGTGAAGTAGAGGCGGGAACTATCTTTGGCCCAGGTAACGCTGCCGTCATCATAACGTCCGCTGGTGAGTTGCTTTGGGGTGACCTTTTCGTCGCCAGTCTTAGGCGCCGCCACAATCCAGATATGCTGGGGATGCTTGCTGTCGACATAGCCGGCGCCATTGGCTCGGTAAACGGCACGCGTGATTACTCGCACATCACTCTCACGCTGCTCCTCAGGCTTCTTTGCATCCGAGGCAGCGGGGCTGGGGGAGGGCGAGGCGGTGGCTTTAGCAGCCTTGGCGAGTTCTTCCACGGTGGCGCCGTTATAGAAGGAAATAGTTTTTCCATCTGGTGACCATTGTGGGCCACCGGCGCCGCGGGCCAGGGAAGTGAATTGAAAAGCCTCGCCACCAGCCATTGACAGCATGAACAATTGTGGTTGGTCCGGACGACCATCTTTCTCCGGTACTCTGACAAACACAAGGAAGTTTCCATCCGGCGACCAACGGGGTGAGGAGTCGCGGATGCCACTGGTTAATTGACGGGTTTCTCCGGTTGCGGTTGCCACGGTCCAGATGGCTGTGTTGTAACCATCCTTCTTGTCGTTCACGGTTACTCTTACGAAGGCCACCTTCGAACCATCCGGTGACACTTGCGGGTCCGCGATCCAGATGAAGTTGAAGAGGTCCTTTTCAGTTATGTTTCGCTTTTGGGCGAGTGTGGGGGTAGCCGTGAATACAAGCGTGAGCACGAAGAACGATAGAACTAGTCTACGCATTTTGGGAATTTTCCTTTCGGTAAACGGGTGGCAACGGCGGTGGACATTCTACTCCGACGTTGCCGGGACGATCCACAGATTACGCAGATTACGCAGAAGTACTGAATCAGCTTAGTTGAGCCTACTTCGGTCCGATCCCACTATTAAGCAATCTCGACTGCAAGCCACAGGATTCAATTACTTGAATTTGAGCGAATGACGGCAAAGCTCAACTAAACTGATTTCAAGACTTCTGTGTAATCGGCGTAATCTGTGGATAAATTACTTTCGATAGACGTAATACACGACGCCGGCGCGATCGTCGGTCAGCAGAAATGCATCCTGGCCGAAGCGAAAGATGTCCGCTGGACGCCCATGAATGATCTCGCCCTCAAGGAAGCCGGTAATGAAGTCTTGCACCGGACTCGACAAGTTAGGCACTAGCACAACCCGATAACCGCGCCCGAGACGTTTAGTGGTTGAGCCGTGTAGCGCGACCAGGTAGGAACCACGTAGTTCAGGAGGACCGTTTTGATCGAAGAATTCCAGGCCCAGTGGGGAACTGTGCGCCGCAAAAGCAATCTCAGCCGACGCGACTTTGCGGCAATCCATTCTCTTTCCCCGCGGATTTAGCTTTGGGTCCACAAAAACTGTCGGCCCTGACTGGAAACAGAAGGGCCAGCCATAATTTGCTCCGTTCTTAATGCGACCAAACGTGTCTGCCGGACGATTGGGACCAAGGTGATCGGCGCCCATGTTCGTGGCAAACAGTTGGCCCTCAATCCAACGCAGGCCAACTGCGTTGCGTAACCCGCGCGCAAAGTGCCGCTGGTTTTTTCCGTCCGCATCCATTTCCAGGATGCTGGCGCGCACTGCTTCTTTTTCTTCGCAGGCATTGCAACTACTCCCGACCGACACGTAGACCTTGCCGTTGCCGCCTACGGCAATCGTGCGCGTCAAATGCCAGCCTCCGTATTTGTAACCGAGACCATAGTCGGGGAAAGTTGCCAGCACTTCAGGTTGACCTGTTTGTTTCGTCGAGCCAACTTCGTATTTGTAACGCACCAATCGATCGGTGAGCGCGAGGTAGAACCAGTTGACGCCACTTTCGTCGGTATAGAAGGCAACACTGTTTGGATTTCTTAGTCCAGTCAAGTATGGAATTACCTGCTTAAACTCGTGCTTTGCCGGATCAAACTGGTCCAGGATGTAGACCACACCTTTGCTGTTGTCGGTGAGGTTGAACATGTCTGTGACGAAGATGCGATCGTCCGGACTCTTCGCCATAAAGCGGACGCGTTTGAGTCCCTGGGCCGCGACGGCTATTTCGAAGGCTTCCGGCAGATTGAGGTCGAACGATTGGCCGTTCGCGAGTTGGATGTGGTGCGGTGTTAATTTTGCTCGTGGAGGATTAGAAACAGGTTCATTAATAGACTTGCTTTTCGTTCGTTCGGGGATGTTGAACCACAGTGCGCATAACAACAGGAGTAAGGTGGCCCTCATGTAGCCTCATTGAGTTAGCAGATAGACAAACGGTGTCAAAGAACATATTTGTAGCGACCGACGCAAGTCAAAACCTTTGGAATGCGGGGACTTGTCACCGCCTTGGGATAACAAATCGGGTGCGAGATCTAGAATCCCAAAGCGGTGACAAGTCCCCGCACTCCAAGGTTTTCCCAGTTTTCTGGAACAACCCCGAAAGACTTCCAGAAAATAAGCATTGACACTATTGCCACGTAGTTTCACACTTTTACTGCGTTCGATTGCCGATTGGTGCAGAACGTCAAGCGAAAATCGGCAATCACCCGAGCCCCTTCCTCCTCACTAAAAATTATGTACGAAAAGTTTAAAGAGTTAGACGGCACCCATCCCTGGCGTGACGTCAGTCCTCAGGGTTATATCGATTACCAGGCGCGCTATCGCCCGAACGGACGCGTGCTGTATTTCAACTACTCGTTGGCCAGGGAACTGCAACTGATCGCTCCCACTCATCCTCGCGCTCTCAACCCGGAACTTGAACAAGTTATCCTCGACACGTTCTCGCTGCAGATCATCAACGAGTTTGACCTCAGGCACAAAAGGCGCTTTCCGGCAGAGCGGGTGAAGCCCGGACGCTACATGGCCACGCGTTATTTACAGATTCAGCACAAAAACAAACGAGGCAAGACGTCAGGCGACGGCAGAAGTATTTGGAACGGTTTTCTGAAGACCAGGAAGCTGGTCTTCGACATATCAAGTCGCGGCACTGGGGCCACGATCCTGAGTCCCGGTGCACAGCAGTCCGACGGTGCGGTCCAAACAGGTGACACTAGCTATGGCTATTCTTCTGGGCTCGCCGAACTCGATGAGATGTTGGGCAGCGCAGTCATGTCTGAGATCTTCTATCACCAGGGAATACCAACCGAGCGTTGCTTGGCCGTGATTGGCTATCCGGATGGTTCCGCTATCGGAGTAAGAAGTGCTCCGAATCTAATTCGCCCCGCGCATCTCTTTCGTTATCTGAAACTAGGTTTGCAGCGAGAGCTTAAAGCTTCGATTGACTATTTCATCGATCGCCAGCTGGAAAATGAGTTCTGGCAGGTGCCGCGAAAGGGCGTTGAGCGATACGCTAAGGCCCTCGATTATCTTGCCCGCTCGTATGGAAAGCTGGCGGCCGTCCTGGAGGAGGAGTACATCTTTAATTGGTTGGCGTGGGACGGAGATAACATGCTCGCCAGCGGAGCCATCCTTGACTATGGCTCGATTCGCCAATTTGCCGCCAAACACGACAAGTATCGTTTCAAAGATGTCGACCGTTACTCCGCGTCGCTAACTGAGCAGCGCTATTGGGCCAGGGTGATTGTGCAAACGTTTGCGCAAGCAATGGATTTCATTGTTACCGGGCAAAAACGAAGTCTAAGGTCATTCAAATGCGCGCCTTGCTTGCAAGTCTTCGATGCCGCCTTTCGCAACGAAAGTGACGAAAGAGTATTGCGAAAGATCGGGTTCGCTGCCGAGCAGGTCGAGAGACTGATGATAACGGCCCAGAATGAGATACGAGAGTTTCACAGGGCGCTTAGTTACTTTGAAGATTTGAAAGTATCCAGGGGCATGGAGCGACTCCCCGATGGCGTCACTCACTCCCCTGTCTTTCTCATTCGTAACCTGCTGCGCGTTTTGCCGGGTTACTACTCGAGTCAAACAATCCTGGCGGTGGATGATGAAACGGCCTATATGGCCGACGATGTTTTCTGTCGGTTGATGGCCGCGTCTTACGTGGCCAAGAGAGATTTACAATGGGTTACGACGCGACGCTCCCACATCAAAAACTTCCAGCGCCGTTACCTTGAACTGGTTGCTGCCCTTGGTGAGCCGCTTGAGGAGACGCTAAGGATGTTGCAGGAGCGGTCTGCTGTAATCAATCATCGCCATCGTCTGACGGGAGACTCCCTGGTGGCAATCATTGAGGAATTAATTGCGCTGAAGGGCAGGCATAAGCGGGCCGGTCTACAGGAGGCACTGGATGCTTTTATCGATTCGCAAGTGTTGCTGCCTGAACGCTGGTCGCCAGTCGAGCCGGCGCAGCTGAAACACAACACAGTCAAGCTATTGGTCATGATGCAGCAGAACCTCGAGCACTATAAAGAATCGGTTTGATCAGCTACTTTCACACTCAGCTTTTACAACGCAGGTGTTCACTTGCGGTGTACAACAAGATGATAAGCACTACCTTTTATTGCCTACCTCCTTCAGCCTGCGTCCAACCAACGCATACTTCGTGGTCCCTTTTATAGTCGGACAGCACGACGGATCCTTTGGTCCATAGGCGACGGTGTTGAGGTTGATCTTGCCATCAGTTATCGATACGAGCTCGGCCTCGCGATGGTTTTTCCCGCCTGCCGGCATACGGGCTGTGAAAACCAAACCTTTAGTGCTCCCCAAAAAGACGGCCAGGTATTGAATGTAATTGTTTGAGCCGCCCTGTCCCTCGATTGTGTAGAGGGCCGCCGCATCGTCGACCCCATCCTTATTCAGGTCGCCGTGCACGACTTTGCGCACTCCGTCTGATTCTTCACCCTTTTCTCTCTTGGCCTGGGCGGCAATGTAACTATCGATCACCTTACTATCAGCCTGTTGGGCGCTTACCTGCGTTAACAGCAGGCCCAACGCCAAAAGGCATAGCGACAATTTAACCTGCATATTTTGGGCTCACTCCTAAGACCCAAGGCCAAAAGCCAAAGACAAAAGACAAAGTACCAAGAACGAAGTTCAGCTTCGAGTTGAATACATGGCAATGATTCGCTCGATCGCCTGGGCGCAGACTTTGCAAAAGTGATCGGTACGCGAAAACATGATGCAGTCAATCTCGGGTCGATAGTAACCCTGCGCTTCGTACATTGCGCCTTCAAAGGCACCCACCTGCCCCTTGTGCTTTTCCGCTCCGAACAGCTGCTGTTCATGAGCTAGCTCTTCACGAAACAACGCTTCCATCTCTTCTTCCGGGCGCTTGTCTTTTCTTAGTTGGGCGCGCCGCGTCTGGATCTCGCGCGAGTATTTTTCGAAGGCCTCTTTGTTCCACGTAGTGGGAATCGGCGTGACATCGGCAAAAGGGCTCACGAGATTTCGCCACTTTAACGTGGAGACATCGAGTAGCGCAGTGACATTAGGTTCCCAGGGTTCAACGCGATCAGTGGCCGGGGCATAGGCGACTGACGAGGTGTAGTACTCATCGGCAAGTCCGGCGAAGTGATGACCAAACTCGTGCACAAAGACATAGTTTCCAAACGCATTGTCGGCGGCGACCGTACTGTAGAGATTGAAAATTCCCCCGCCACCGTAAGTACGATTATTGGCTATGATCTCAATGAACTCGTAGGGCGCAAAAGATGCGACCTTACGAACCGCCCGGTTGTCGAAAGTCAGCACGTAACGCTCGGAGCCAAACGCATCGTAAGTCGCTCCTAAGGGTGAGTCGTGATAGACGCCCGTCGACGGTCGCGAGATACCAGACTCCGCTGCCGGCGGGCACAAGCCCCAGACATTGAAGTCGCGGCGATGTTGCTTAAACGGCGCCGTTGAGAATAGGACTTCAGTCAAACGGCGCGCGTCTGACTCAAATTTCTTTGCTTCGGCAGCAGTATAGCCGTCGCCAAGGATCAGGAAGTCAACTCTCGTTTCCGGATCACCGCTCTTCTGGATGGTGATGAGTGGCGCCGGCGCGGCTGGCTTGGATCTATCGACAAACTGATCCTTGGGATCAATGGTGGTGGACCATATCTCCTGGAAGAGGTTCTTTGCATCTCTTTTCTTCAGGACAATTTTGACCGGAGTGTCAGGAGCAGGGAAGCGAAATGACTCCTGGAACGTACGCGTGGTTGACTTCGCTTCGTCGGTAGTTTCCCATTCTCCGTAGATCGACGCAAAGCCTCGTGAGTAGAGCAGCTTATTGTCCGCCGCGCTCCACACTTCGAAGAAATACCTGCCCAGGTTTGACTTGTCGATCGCCTGGTCCAAACTACCAGGCCATGGAAGCGGTTCAATCACAACTCGGTCGAGACTAAACATCTCTTTGGTGGCATCGCCGGTGTGATAATAGTCGACCCGCATCGTAGGTGGTTGAGCAGCGAATACGGCGGTGCCCAGAAATACAACGATGGATAAGCAAAAGATTATTTTCATCATGGCTGGGATGGTGGTCCTTATGTGTCCGATGAGTTTGAATTAGAAGCTATGCTGCGTGATGCGTGTAGCATATCAAACCCAATCGTTGGCAGCGAATATGTGGTTTGAACTCTTTCTCTGCGCCACCTCGGCCTCTCTGCGACCTCGGCGGTGAGGGGTTGGATACTCATGAGAACGGGCCTAAGACTCATCGCCGAACGCAGACGCTGAGGTGCCGTAGAGAGTTCAATTACGCCCAAATCGTCCCCATATTAGGCTCCACGCTAGCTCCCGCATGCTATACTCCCCCAGTCCGTTGGGTACGTAACTAACTATAAACATGGCGAGTGTGTTGGAGATCATTCCGCTCGGCGGGATCGGCGAGTTTGGAATGAATTGCATGGCGGTGCGCTACGGCGATGAGATGCTTATTCTCGACGCCGGGATGGGGTTTCCTGAAGAGTCTGCCTACGGGGTGGACGTTTCGATACCCAACTTCGACTTTCTGGAAGAGTACCGTGACGATATCACTGCCGTGGTTTTAACCCATGGACACGAGGACCACCTCGGTGCCCTGCCTTACATCCTGAAGAAGTTTAACGTTCCGGTCTACTGCTCCCACTTCACCGCCGGCCTGGCGGAAAGCAAACTCGAAGAACACGAAATACTAGGTGACGTCTTGCTTCACCGAGTTGAACCACGTGACGTGGTTGATATCGGCGTCTTCAGTATAGAGTTCATTCGCGTCTCTCATTCGCTGGTTGATTGCTTCTCGCTCGCTATTAGGACTCCAGTCGGCACCATCATTCACACCGGTGATTACAAGGTGGATGAGACACCAGTTATTGGCGAGCCCATCGATTTGCGCTCCTTCCGTCGTTATGGCCAGGACGGAGTGCTGGCGCTGTTATCTGACTCCACCAACGCCACGGTACCGGGCCGTACTCCGTCGGAACGGGCCGTCATCCCGGCCTTCGAGGAGATCTTCGCTGAAGCACAGGGACGGATCATCGTCGCCGCCTTTGCCTCATCGATACATCGGTTGCAGATCGTTCTCGATGTCGCGCAACAGTTTAACCGGCGCGTTTGTGTGTTAGGGCGTTCGATGCAGAAGAACGTTGAAGTCGCGGACCGCCTCGGTTACCTAGACATTCCCGACGGACTGCTGGTGAACCTGAACCAGGCGAAACAGATGAGTGACGACGAAATAGTATTCCTGGTCACCGGTTCGCAGGGCGAATCACGATCGGCCCTTTCGCAGATGGCCACGCAGAGCTACAAGGGCCTGATGGTCGATGAGGGTGACACCGTGGTGTTGTCAGCGCGCATCATCCCCGGCAACGAACGTTTGATTTCGCGGATGATTGGCTACATCTACAAACGCGGTGCAAATATTATCGAGGAGAAGCGGCGCCTGGTCCATGTCAGTGGCCATGCCTCACAGGAAGACATTCGCATCATGACTGAAGCTGTCCGTCCTAAGTTTGTGGTGCCGATTCACGGGGAATATCGCATGCTGTTTCGTCATAAGGAGTTCGTCAAGAATCACCTGGGCTACGCGGAAGAGAACATCGTGCTGATCGAGAATGGTGATGTCCTCGAACTCGATGGCGAGCGAGCCGCCGTGATCGATAAACGTGAGATAGGCCGGACTTTTATAGACGAGACTGGCTTTGAAGAGATCGACAGCGAAACGGTGCGTGAGCGAAAGCAACTGGCGTATGAAGGAACGATCACCTTAATTGTCACGATCGACGGGGAAACGGGTGAATTACTCAGTGAGCCTCGGCTGGTTGCCCGTGGCGTGCGTGGCTTGGCTTCCACAACGAATGGTTTTACCCAGTCGTTGCCGGCAGTACCGGAAACAGTCAGGGGGGACGAGTTGACCGATGATGCCAAGCGCGTCGTGGCGGCGGCCGTCGCCGGAGCGTCGCGACAAACGCTAGACGATGAAACGTTATTGAAGGAGCACCTGCGAGTTGAGTTGAAGCGGTTCATCCAAAAGCAGACAGGCGCGCGACCAGTGATTCTTCCGGTGGTGATTCGAGTTTGAGGCCACACAGTCAGTACCATCTCGCGGTAGCGGGTGGGTCGCCTCGCTGGATTCAGAGTGGTGGTGTCAGAGGGCGACCCACCCGCTACCGCGAGATGGTACTGACTGTGTGATCGGCGTACCACAAAAAATTGACCCATTGGACCAACAAAGTCGTTTTTCTCACCGGGGCCTCATCCGGAATCGGAAAAGGTCTGGCCCTGGAAATAGGCCGGCAGGGTGCGAAGTTGGGCCTGGTGGCGCGTCGAGCTGCGGAACTGGCTGAACTGGTCCAAGAGTTGGAGACCAAGGGTGCCCAGGCAATAGCCTTGCCTGCGGACGTTCAGGACGCAAACGCCTTGAGTGAGGCTGCGGATCGTTTACGTTCGGAGTTTGGTCCCATCGACATGTTGATTGCCAACGCGGGCGTCGGCGCGACTTCGCCATCAACGAGTCTGCAACCGGACCAGGTGGCAAGGGTCGTCAATATCAACTTACTTGGCGCGGCGAATAGTGTTGCCGCGGTATTGCCGGAAATGGTCAGTCGGGGCAGTGGACACCTGGTGGCCATCTCCAGCCTGGCTGCTTATCGTGGTTTGCCAAAGTCGGCGGCTTATTGTGGTAGCAAGGCAGGTTTGTCAGCCTTCTTCGAGAGCGTCAGACTCGACGTCCGCGACAAAGGTGTCCGCGTCACGATCATTCACCCGGGATTCATCAAAACGCCACTGACTGCGGGCAGGGAGGCAACGATGCCGTTCTTGCTGGAACTCGACGATGCAGTGAAGAAGATTGTGGGGGCCATCGAAAAGGGAAAGAAGTCATATTCTTTTCCCTGGCAACTCGCAGCTGTAGTACGCGCCGGAATGATAATGCCCAATTTTATGTATGACTGGTTAGCAGTGAGAAACTCTTACAGAGAGTGAACATAATTTTCGAACTTCGTTTTTGTGCTTTGTACTTCGTACTTTGTTCTTCGCGTTAAATGGTCCTTGAGTAGACCATCTTCTAAACCAATACTGCAAAGCACAAAACACAAAGTACAAAAATCGATCCCACAGTTGAAGTTTCAGCCTTATGACAATCTTACAAGCTATCATCCTCGGAATCGTCCAGGGACTAACCGAATTCATTCCAGTAAGCTCGACCGCTCACCTTGTCTTCGCCGCCAGGGCAGTTGGTCTGTATGCCGGCTTGGACAAGACCCTGCAGGCAGAGCAGACCACAGCGACCATCGCGGTGATTCAACTCGGCACTCTACTCGCCGTTTTGATCTACTTCTCGCGCGACATTGTCAACATTTTGCGGGCGTTTGTGAGCGACAATCTTGCGCTGCTGAGTCATCGCGATACGAAACGGCTTTCGCATGACTCGTGGTTAGGCTGGTTGGTGATCATCGGCTCGCTGCCCGTCGGAATAGTTGGCTTGCTCTTCAGAAAACAGATCGAAGGTACCTTCACCAAGAATCTCTGGGTGATCGCCACCATGATGATTGTCGTGGCGGTTTTGTTAGCGGTAGCGGAACTGGTGGGGAAGCGCAACCGCGGTATGGACCAATTGCAAGTCGGAGACGCGTTGGCGGTCGGTTCGGCCCAGGTCCTGGCGCTCATCCCCGGCTCGAGTCGCTCAGGCTCTACGATCATGGCTGGGCTGTTTGCTAATGAGACCCGCGAGACAGCGGCAAGGTTCTCCTTTTTGCTGTCGATTCCGGCAATTGGTGCTAGTGGATTATTGGAACTCAAGCAGGCGATTACTAAGCTACCGCATGGAAGTTACGGCTCACTAGTCCTGGCTACCTTTGTTTCGGCGATCGTCGGCTACCTCTCCATCTGGTTTCTCCTCCGCTACCTGCGGACTCACTCGACCGGCATCTTCATTCTTTACCGGATAGTGGTTGGTGGGGCGATACTGGTGGCGCTTTCGGTTGGATTTATTACAGCCGCGGTGTAACTGGGCGTGACGGGAAATGGTTCGGCTACGGCCCTAGATCTCAGATCGAAGGATCTCAGATCTCAAAAACCGCCAAAAAACGTTTTGCTATCAATAATCCCTCGGATTCGGTACACTGAGATCCGCCCCTCCCTCTCCGGCGCCGAGCACAGCTCGCCCGACCCGCATTACCAAATATCAAAAGGGCGGTGATTTTGATGGATGAGAAAGACCCGCGAGGGGCTGTGACTACCTCACAGCGACCCCGAAGCCCGCGAGTTCCCGTCGAGTTTGGTCTGGAAGTTGAAGGTGTCGACACTTCGGGCCAACCTTTTCTAGTCAAAGGCCAGGCCACCAGGATTAGTCGTGGTGGTGCCACAATCGTTCTCGACCTGGAGATCCCGGTCGGCGCCGTGGTTAAGTTGGTGCCCCCTTTTGGCGGCAAACTGGACGCCGAGGTTAACGGTGCCTGGATTGATGAAGACAATCGTCGTCCGCACATCGGTGTTAGGCTGCTGGACAAAGACGGATGGTTTGCGGAATAAGTTAGTCGATTACAATCAACTCCGAAAATTGCGCAACTCAAGAGAGTAGCCCGGCTCGAATTGCGCAGTTCGGAAGATGCCAGCGGTCCATTTCAAACGCCTTACTATTGTGGTCCGTAGCACACCTGCCCCAGCTTTCGGAAACACCCATCTTCTGTTACCCATTCAATCCTTAAATGTCCGATCTAAGTAGTCGCTATTGCGCGAGGTGGCGGCCGCGCACTACCGGCCAAAAGCGGAAGGCTGTGTTAGGAGAGCGTTCTGGCCCTTGCAGATTGTGCAGAGACCAGGCTTCTCGCTGTTGCCCGGTCTTAACGTGTGGGGCCACGGATGGTTGCAGAGATGTCGTGAGCATGACAGCATACGATGTCGGGTAAGGCTTTAGGGGCAAACCCCAGACTTTAGGAGCGGCATCGAACTCGCTGCCGCGCGGAGACTAATATTTCACCCGAACCAGGAGTGAACTGCATTTGAGCGGATTTGGGGTTTAATTGATTTGTACGCCGGGAGTTTGTACTTTGGCACCAGGTTTGTTTGGTTTAGGCCAGAATTAGTATGACCAAAGGACCAAACCGGCTTTTCTTATGCAAGAACTAACCCGCAAACGGTCCATCGCAATCGGTTTACGTGCTCGCGTGCCGCTACTGGCGCGAGTAGCCGCGGTGGTGTTGCTGGCTTCTGGAATTGGCTTTGTGGGCGTCTCGTACTTCAAGCTGCGCAATTATAGTAAGTTTCGTTTGCCCCCGAAGGGGCCGGAACTGTCAAAAGATATCACCGGCCGAGTTGAAGGCTACGAACAGCGTGTCACTAAAAACGATCGCTTGTTCATGCTGGTAAAAGCATCCGTAGACCTGACCTTCTCAGACAACCATCACGAACTGGAGAACGTCAGCGTCTCCCTCTACCCACCAGTGGGCGACAAACCGGATCAAATTTCTGCGCTACGGGCCATCTACAATCCCACTACGTC
>DATFRK010000486.1:0-7323 GCA_035263325.1 Pyrinomonadaceae bacterium
CAGCGGATCTCTCCGGCCAAAGGATCAATCTTCTTCAGGATAGTGCGCAGAAAGGTCGTCTTTCCGGAACCGTTTGGACCAATGATTCCCAGGCACTCTCCGCGACGCAGAATGAAAGAGATCCCCCTGGCAAGCTCTTTGTCAGGATAACCAATTGTCGCACCAGTAACCGTGAGAACGTGGTTGCCGGTACGTTCAATCGCCTTCAAACGAAAGTCACCAGAGGCTTGATCCGTGGGCACGGCGTCGATGCGCTCCAGCTTTTCCAACATCTTGCGCCGTGATTTTGCCTGCTTGGTCTTTTGACCGGCGATATTGCGCCGGATGAACTCTTCCGTCTTGGCAATTAGCTGTTGTTGATTATCGTAAGCTCGCTGTTGCGCTTCGCGACGCTCCTCGCGCTCAACCAGGTAGTCGGAATAGTTGCCGACATAGTTCGACGCTTTGCCGTTCTCGAGTTCAACGATGCGACGGCAAGCGCGATCAAGAAAGTAGCGATCGTGACTGATGATCACATAGGCTGAAGGGTAGTCCTGTAAAAACTCCTCCAGCCATTCAACCGCACTGACGTCCAGGTGGTTGGTGGGCTCATCCAAAAGCAAAACATCGGGCGCCGCCAACAAGAGCCGGGCCAGGCCCAAACGATTTTGCTGCCCACCGGAGAGCTTCTCTGTTTCCAGGGACCACAACTCGCGGTCGAACCCTAGTCCCTGCAGGATCGCTTCGGCCCGGGCTGCATATTCGAAGCCGCCTTCGCGTTCAAATTGATGTTGCAGATCGCTGTATCGTTCAAGAATTTGGTCCAGGTCCGCCGGAGCCTCGGCCATACGGTGCTCCAACTCGTGCATCTCGTGTTCAATTTGCTGGAGATGACCAAAGGCAGCCAGGGCCGACTCATGCACAGTGGAGCCCGGTTCGAAGTGGACGTGCTGGTCCAACAGGCCAAGTCTTAGCCCTTTGGAACGCACCACATCACCACGGTCAGGCGTCTCCTCGCCACCGACCAGGCGGAACACGGTACTCTTACCAGCACCGTTTCGACCCACGAGGCCAACGTGTTCGCCGGCATTTATCTGCAAGGAAGCGCCGCGCAAGACATCTTGCGTACCGTAAGACTTGTGCACTTCTGAAAGCCGGAACAACATGAGACGAGTTTCTTTAGCTAAGAGTTGGAAGACTAAGCGGGTGTGGAGCTAAACCAGCCTCACACACCCGCTTTGGACCAGTTGAGGTGCACCAGCTACTTGGGCGAAGCACTCGGCTTTACCGTTACCGGTGAAGAGGTAGCGGCCGGCGCACTGGCAGCCGGACTGGGTGATTGCACAGCAGCCGGGGCTGGACCAGCAGCGCCAGGCGTCGCCGGACGCAAGCCAAGGTTACTCGGATTAGTCAACATTTGCGCCGCGAGGTTGTTGCTGATCTTGGCCTCGTTAATGGCTACTTCCAATAAAGCTGCATTGAGAATTTGCTTTCGCTGATTCGTCAACCCCTGGGTAATCTGCTGGCGTACGCCGGGACTCTCCAGGGTGAGATTCTCCGCCTGCAGTCGTTTCTCTTCGAGTTTGAAGATGTACCACTTGCCACTATTGAAGCGCACGGGTTGAGTGTAGTCACCAACCTGCATTGAGCCCATGAAACTCGCAACCAACTCCGGAGGAAAACTATTGCTCTTTAGGTCCTCCTCAGTGGCAAAACCAATGTCGCCTCCGCGGCCCAGCGTGTTGTAGTCTTCACTCTTCGCCCGAGCTACAGTAGCGAAGTCAGCCTTGCCTTGCAGCTGTTGATAGATGTTATCAATTTTGAGTTTGGCTTCGGCTTCGCTCTTGGCATCGTTCTGGATACCCTGGCTGCTATTGTCTGCGGGATCGACCATGATCATGGCCAGGGCCACGCCGCGCGCGTTCACAAACTGAGATCTATTGGCCGCGTAGAAATCTTCAACTTCTTTGTCACTGATGCTGATCTTGCTGTTGTACTTGTCCTGCAGGTTGCTGATCGCCAAGTCTTTGCGCGCTTCCTCACGCAAGGTCTCAATCGAAATATTCTGCTCTTTGAGACTCTTATCGAAGTCTTCGGACGTCATGCCGCTCTGTTGCTTTTGTTGATTGATGACTCCTTCGATCTGGTCCTCACTCGGCAGCAATTTCTCTCGTTCCGCTCGCTGAAAGAGAACTTCTCTTTGGACCAAATTCCCCAACACCTGTAGCCGCGCCTGGGCCAACTGAAGTGAGGAAAGCTCAGCCTGTTTGCCACCCGCTTGCTGATTTACCCCACGCTCCACTTCTTTGAGCATGATGTTGCGTCCGTTAACAGTGGCCGCAACTGTGTTGTCCTTGGCGTCTGCACCACCGCCGGCACAGCCAGTCAGCCCGATCGCCAGGGCAGTTAGACAGGTGATAAAGAAAAAAACTTTTGCGAATTTGCGCACGTTAGATCCACTCCTTTAATGAATTGCCGTAGCTACATCCCGAGCACCCGTTGGTTGGCCTGCTTGACGACGTAGAAAACCGTTTGCTATAAGACTTGTTTCCGATTACGGCGAGATACGTAACAGTATGATGCCGGAACCGCAAAATAAGAAACCCAAAGATCTTGGAGGTTTATAAAATATGGCCAAACGTTGTGAAGTCTGCGGGAAAGGCCCCCAATTCGGTAACAATGTATCTCACGCAAATAATCGTACGCCGCGTCGATTTGATCCGAATTTACAGTCCATTCGCGTTCAACTTCCCCAGGGTGGAGCGCGCCGGATGAAAGTTTGTACGACGTGCATCAAGGCCGGCAAAGTTGCCAAAGCCGCTTAACACCCTATCAACCAAGTTGTCCAAAAATCTGAACCGGCTGCTGTAACTGGCGCCGGTTTTGTTTTATTCCGAACTAAGCGCTACCGCCTCAATCTCTACCCTGGCATTCCGGGGTAAACCCGCCGCGGCAACCGTAGCTCGAGCCGGCGGTAAATCTCCAAAGAACTTTCCGTACACTTCGTTCATGGCGGCAAACTCCGCCATATCTGCCAGGAAGACGGTGGTTTTCACGACCTGCCCGAGGCTGCTGCCTGCAGCCTCCAGAACGGCTGCCAGATTGGTCAGGACCCGCTCCGTTTGTTCGGCAATGCCACCGGCAACAAACTCTCCCGTCTGGGGATCAATCGGAATCTGACCCGACGCGAAAACGAACCCGCCAGCTTTGATCGCCTGTGAATAAGGCCCTATTGCGGCCGGGGCCCGGTCGGTTTGGATGCGCTGTCTCACAGTTGCGTTTTTACTCCTGAAAACAAAGGCGGGATTCTAACAGAACGACTGGTGGAGGGCAAAGACCGGCTATTGCGAATTGCCGATTTTTGATTGCCGATTGGCTAGCGGGTCTACGCAAGTCAAAAATCGGCAATCGAAAATCGAAAATTACGCCACTCCTTGCATGCGTTCCACATCCAGCACACCGGGGACACCTTTGATCGAGCCAATCACCTTGTCCAGGTGCTTAACGTCGAAGACTTCCACCGTCACTTCAATATGACCGCGTTCGTCGGAGGCCACTGAAGCGCGAGCGTCGCGAATCCCAGTCTTCATGTCGGAGATAGCCCCGGTGATACCAGCGATCATGCCGGTACGATTTTCGGTAATGGCCAGCAACTTGACCGCGTAAGCGGTTTTCTCAGGCCGGCCAGCCCACTCAACTTCAACGATACGCTCGCGGTTGACCATCAGCTGATTGACGTTCTTACAACGCTTGGTGTGTACAGCGACGCCCTTGCCGCGCGTTACATATCCGATAATCTCCTCGCCGTGAAGCGGATTGCAGCAACGGGCGCGCGTTACCATCAAATCATCGACACCCCGGACCATAATAGAATCGTCGCCCAGACGAATGAGCCGCTTGACCGCTCGCACTCCACTGCGCAGGCGCGACTCCTTCTGCTTGTCCAACTGTTCAAATTGTTCTGGTCCAAGATACTTTGCAATGACGTTGCGGGGTACCAACTTGCCATAGCCGATAGCCGCCAGGAGATCGTCCACTCGTCCGTAACCATAGTCAGACGCCACCCGCTTCATATCGCTGTCGCCATCTCCCAGTAGCTTCTTCGCAGACAGCTGGAAACGCGCGGACTCTTTTTCAAAGAGCTTACGTCCGATCTCGATTGACTCGGCCCGTTGTTGCTCTGCGACCCAGTGCCGGACGCGATTCCGTGCCCTCGAGGTGACAATGAAATTCAACCAGTCGCGAGACGGGTGCGAATTGGCGCTGGTAATGATTTCGACGACATCGCCGTTTTGAATCTGACTGCGTACCGGCACCATGCGGCCGTTCACCCGGGCTCCGGTGCAGGTATTACCGACTTCCGAGTGGATCATGTAGGCGAAGTCGATTGGTGTAGCACCGCGTGGCAGTTGGATGACCTTACCCATTGGGGTGAAGGCATAGACGTCTTTCGGGTACAGGTCGAGCTTCAAAGAGTCAAGAAAATCTTTGGAGTCTTTGACTTCCTGGGTCCACTCTACCAGTGAACGCAACGCAGAAAACGCCTGGTCATCGTCCCGCGCACCGCGCCTGCCTTCCTTGTACTTCCAGTGAGCGGCCACGCCCTCCTCGGCAATCTGGTGCATCTCTTCGGTGCGAATCTGCACTTCAAACGACTGACCATTTGAGCCGATGACCGAGGTGTGCAGAGACTGGTACAGATTGTCGCGCGGGGTCGCGATCCAGTCTTTGATGCGACCGGGAACCGGCTTCCAATTGTTATGGACCACGCCCAGGGCAGCGTAGCAATGACGCAGCTCGTTGGGAGTGATGATGCGGGCAGCGACCAGGTCGTAGACCTGATGCAAGCCTATTCTCTGTCTTCTAAGCTTCTTCCAAATTGAATAGAGCCTCTTGACTCTTCCTTCGATCCGGACATAGGGAACTCCCGCTTCCGCCATTTTTTCGGCGATCCTCGAAGTTGCCTCGTTAAGAAAGGCTTCGTTCTCCGGACGTCGTTTTTCCAGCTGCTCGGCCAACTCCCGGTAATCCTCCGGATGCAGATGGCGAAAGGCCAGGTCCTCGAGTTCGCCGCGCAACTTACCCATTCCCAAACGATGGGCAATCGGCGCAAAGATTTCCATCGTCTCTTCCGCGATGCGCCTGCGCTTTTCCGGACTCAGGTATTGCAACGTCCGCATGTTGTGGAGGCGATCAGCCAGCTTGACCAGCACGACTCTTACATCGTCGACCATGGCCAGCAGCATCTTCCGTACATTCTCTGCCTGCTGCTCTTCGCGGGAGATGTTGCTGATTTGCGCAATCTTGGTCAGGCCATCAACCAGGTGAGTTATCTCTTCGCCAAAGTACTCATGAATAGTGTCGAGATCGACGAGTGTATCTTCAACGACATCGTGCAATAAGCCGGTGGCGACTGACACCTCGTCCAACTTCATATCCGCAAGAATGTTGGCAACCTCCAGTGGATGGACCAGGTATGATTCGCCGGAGGCGCGCTTCTGGCCCTTGTGTTCCCTCGCTGAAAAAAGGTAGGCGCGACGGAGCAGGTCGAGATCAGCCTGCGGATGATTGGCTCCAACCTTCTCGACAATGTCTTCTATACGGATCATTTAGGCACGACGCCAAGAGTCAATTTGCTGGTTAATTATAACAAAAAGGCGATGTCTGGCTCGAAAGCCGGACATCACCTATGGCAAATCTGCGGTTAAGAAACGCGCTTGAACTATCCCTTGGGCGGCGAGGCAGTCTTCTTGGCCTCTTCTTCTTTGCGCTTCTGATTAGCGACGCTTAGCTCAGTAGTACGTTTGAGGGCAGCTTCATACTGCTTTTGATACTCCGCCTTGGCGTCAGTCTTGCCGTCCATCTCAGCTAGCTTCGACGCTTCCAGCAACAAGTTAGTCTTGTACGACCAGGCTGATTCGTTATTGGGATCAAACTTGATTGCGTTTTCGGCTTCTGCCAGGCCTTGTTTCACACACATCTGCGCGGCATCAAAGTCTTTTTGCTCTTTCGGTTTCTTGTAAGACACGGTCGCCTTGTTAGTGGTGGGATCAATCGTGGTCACCTTGTTAGTCGGCAATTCCGTCATCTTGAAAGAGCAATCCCAGTCTTTACTCGCCAGCACCACGTATGCTTCTGCTCTCTTTTCGGGCTCCGTTTGTTCATTGGCAGCGCGTGCGGTAATCCACTGACGCAATTTGTCGTCTTCTTTCACCGCACCGTAGAGATAGGCGATAGCTTTGTAGGCCTCATCGTCCTTGGGGTTGTTGGCCAGGATCTGCTGGTAGGCATCGATCGCTGCGTGGGCTTTGGCAATATTGTCAGGGGTTTGAACGCCGGGTCGGTACTGCGCGTGAATGGTACGAGCAATAAACATAGGCGCCGTTTTGTTGTCGGGATCTAATTCCGCCGCCCTGCGAGAATGTTGTTCAGCTTCGTCGAAGTGCCCTTCCCGATAAGCTCGAGCCGCCTCGTTTAGCTGGTTCTTAGCCCTGATTCGATTTATTACTCCGCAACCAGAAGTAGTGGCAACAAGGACCGCCAAAACACCGGCGATCCACGTTTGAGAGAGTTTCATTTATGCGTGACTCCATGAAAGGTGATTGACGCGAATCAGCTGGGCGCACCCAGCTCTCCGAGTTAAGTCAATCGCCATGATTATTGAGGTAGATCGTCTACCTGCAGGCCGACTGGGTTAGCGCCTGCTCCTTTGATCGCATCGATTACTTTTACGACGTCGCCGTACTTCAACGCCCGCGGCGCCTTCACGAAAACCGTCTTCTCAATTCGCTCCTCTTCAGGCAGATCGGTGCGGGTTTCCATGCCCACTTTGAAAGCACGTAGATCCTTGCGCTGCTTGAAGGTTTGAATGAGTTTCTGGGACAGGGCAGTGGTATCGTTTACCGAACCCATGTTGTCCTGGTTAAGTTTCAGTTGCAGATCGTTTCCAATCGAAACCACCAACGTCAGCGGGTTTGGTTTCAACTTGCTAAGGTCCTCGTTGGGATCTCGCTGCGTGGGAATGTCTGCCTTGAAGCGACTGGGCTTTAGCGGAGTGACCACCATGAAGATGATCAGCAGCACGAGCAGCACGTCGATCAACGGCGTAACATTGATGTACGGTACAGCGGTTGTACCTTTTTTGGAATTACCACCT
Organism: Pyrinomonadaceae bacterium; assembly: GCA_035263325.1. GTDB lineage: Bacteria > Acidobacteriota > Blastocatellia > Pyrinomonadales > Pyrinomonadaceae > PSRF01. The sequence continues at coordinate 7,136 of DATFRK010000486.1, forward strand.
TCTCCCATTGACATCTAAGTTTCTCTCTTTCCAAACAATGGTTAAGAAGTAGCCGGAGCAGCGACTGCCCCCTTCTTCTTCTTGTCGGCCACCAGACCTATCTTGTCGACGCCTAGTTTCCTGACTTCGTTTATCACGTTCACTACGTCGCCGTAGCTCACGCCGACGCCGCTCTTGATATAAACAAT
>DATFRK010000487.1:0-12852 GCA_035263325.1 Pyrinomonadaceae bacterium
AAGCTGCTGCCGCGGACATTGCGCGACAAACTCGAGGTGCAATTGAAACGCCGCGAAGTGCCGGAGTTTCTCGACGTTCCGGTTGAGACTGTTCAATTCCCCGAGCTGGTCAACCAGGCCGCCCGACGCTTCGGAATGGGCGACGTCACTGGTCACCGCATCTGGGAGTGGGCCGAAACAAGCTTTGATCACAAGGTGGCCCAACGTTGGGCAGGTAAGGCGCCTTGCCTTTACGGCTGCGAACATGCCAGCGTGGAGACTTTTCAAAAGCAGAAGAAGTTTGGTGGACTGAACATTCTCTGGCAGGTCATCGCCCATCATCAAACGATGACTCGTTTGCTGGCCGAGGAACACGAATCTTTTCCGCAATCATTGACCGCGTATGAACGGGAACTCACCACGTCAATGCCTCGCATTAATGCGCGCAAGGACCAACAGTACGACGATGCTGATCTGATCGTTACTAATTCAGAGTTTTCGCGACAAAGTTTCCTGGCTGCAGGATTTCCAGTGACGAAGATCAAAGCCGTGCCAACCGGATGTCCGCCGGTCTTACAGGGAGCGGTCGAGGAACGTGCTGCTGGCCCGATGATTTTTCTGAGCGCCGGCAGTCAATCTTTTCGTAAGGGCACGCCGTATCTGCTTGACGCCTGGAGGCAATTGCGGCGCGTCGCCGACGCGGAGTTATGGTTAGTGGGGCAGATGCAACTTCCTTCTCAGCTACTTGAGACTCTTCCCACGAATGTGTCTGTTCGACCGCCTGTTGCCAAAGCCCAGTTGGAATTGTTGTTGCGGCGCGCAGCCGTACTCGTTTTGCCTACCCTGGGCGAAGGTCTGGCCCACATCGTACTCGAGGCACTCGCAGCTGGTTTAGCAGTCATCACTACGGAAAACTCGGGTTGTGGCCAGTTGGTTGAGGATGGCGTCAACGGTTGGAAGATTCCGATTAGGGATGCGGCGGCGTTGGCTGAGCGCATTGAATGGTGCTTAGAGAATCCTGACGCAGTGAGGGAAATGCAGCGAGAGTCACAACTGAAAGCCGCGAATTGGCAAGAAGAAGATTTTGTGACGACGCATGCAAGCTTGATCCAGGACTTTCTGGTAGAGAAGGGAATCGCGCTACAGGAGTTGGAGGCGGTCGCCGCGAACTGAAGCTCATGGCGCGAGTCCAATTTGCAATGAAAATGGCTTTGGCCCGCATGCGGTCGGGTCGAGACCGTTGTCCTTATTGCGAGTCGTGCCTGCATTACCGGTTACAACGGAAGTGGTTACTAATCGAAGCAAGGAAGTGTGCCTACTGTGGCTTGATCTTTCGCTACCCCACCGACCTGGCCAACCAGACAAATGACTTTTATGAGAACGGATATTCTGGCCAACAAGCGACGGACCTACCCGACGCAATTTCTTTGGACCAACTCCGCGAGACAAATTTTGCGGGCTCGGTCTATGACAAATCGCAACGCGTGAGTTTCCTGAGATCTGTTAGGGAAGGTGGCTCGGTACTCGATTTTGGTTGTGCCTGGGGCTATTCGTTGCCGCAACTGAAACAGGCTGGATTCACGCCAGTGGGATTTGAGTTAGCGAGGAATCGGGCTGAGTTTGGTCGCCGATGCCTCGAGGTTGATATTTACAGCGACTGGCAATCGTTACGCGCTCACTCTTCCGGCTTTGATCTCATTTACACGGATCACGCGCTGGAGCATACGCCAAACTTGCGCGAGCCCTTGGACCAGTTTGCCGAGTTGCTGAAGCCTTCTGGTCAACTGGTGATCTTTGTCCCCAACGGCTCCAGTCTACTCGGCAGACAGCTCGGGGTTGGGTGGGGACCATTCATTGGTGAGTCACACACGATCGCCTTCACTGATCGCTGGTATGCAGAGAACCTTCCTCATCACGGGTTTCAAATCGAGCAACTTTTCAGTACGTCTGGTAACAGGCCAACTGCGCTACCCGACGGCGAAGAACTCGTTTGTGTCGCGCGACGAAATCAGTAATCAGTTATGTGTGGTTTTATCGGCAGAATTTCTAGAGCGGAGAAAAGCAATCTTTCCGCCGGGCTCGAGTTTATCGGTCGTCGTGGTCCCGATTCTCATCGTGAATGGTCATCCGCAGACGGACAAGTTGGCTTGCTGCACGCCCGTTTGGCAATTGTCGATACCGACAGTCAGGCACACCAACCGTTCACTGATAACGAACACGGCGTTACGGTAGCGTTCAATGGCGAGATCTATAACTACCTCAACTTGCGCGCCGAATGCTCCGATTACGAGTTCAAAACGCGCTCGGACACAGAAGTCATCATCGCTCTCTACGTTACTCGAGGGCTCCTGGGCCTGCGGAAGCTCCGCGGCATGTTTGGACTCTGCCTGGTGGATGAACGAGCGCGTCGCGTTTTCCTGGCCAGGGATCCGATCGGCAAAAAACCTTTGTTCCTGGGTCAGTGGTCTGAAGGTGTTTTCTTTGGCTCGTCAGTCCTGGCGTTGCTCACCGCGAGCAGCCACGAAGCGAATGTCGCGACGGAGTCGGTACCGGAATTCTGGGAACAGGGTCACATCGCTTCCGATCGTTCGTTCGTCGAAGGCTGCAAACCTATCTCGCCAGGCCAGGTGATTGAGCTTGATTGGCACGGTCAGGTACGTGGAGTTGATTCTTGTATTCCTGAGACAGAGACCGCGACAACCGCGAATCTCCAAGAGGTGAAAGAAAGAGTGGCGGACTTGGTGCGGCAGGCGGTTGAGCGGAGACTAACGAACAATGCGAATCCCGTCAGTCTCTTGTCAGGCGGAATTGATTCGACCGTCGTAACCAGCCACATGCGAACTGCCGGCGACGGTTCGTCAATCACACTCGGGACATGGATTCCGGGTGCCAACGACGAAAAGTTCGCCCGCTACGCCGCCGAGCGTTTGCAGATTCCGCTCCAGGTTATGCGCTCGAAGTCGAATGATCTCGGTGGCGACGTCGCCTGGGCGCTGGATCTGCAGGACGAGCCCCTGGGCATGATCTCATTTTTCCCGCTGGCGCTGATGATCCGCACGGCTAAAGAGTACGGCCGCATTCTTCTTACCGGCGATGGCGGCGATGAAGTTTTCCTGGGTTACGGACAGCCTCAAGATTGGCTGAAGTCAATCGCTGGTAACGGGACCGGAAAAAGATCGCTTTTACCTGCGGCGATTGCGGCACCGTCATGGATGAGCGACTGGGGCACGCGATCAATTAATGATTCGTTGTTGGGCCACATGTTTACGAAGCTCGATCGTGCCTCGGCTGAACAGGGAGTAGAGGCTCGTTGTCCATTGCTTGATTGGGACCTGGTATCGTTCGTCAGGTCGCTACCGCCGGAATTTTTGTTCTTTGACGGTCAGCCCAAAGCGTTGCTGAAAGCCCAACTGCCGGATTGGCCCAAGTCGTTTGTTAACCGCCCCAAGGTTGGCTTCGCCTATAACTTGCGTTGGGCCTGGGGACTGAGACGATTCGCCGGCTTGCGGGAGTTGGTTACCGCAGAGGCGGTGGATCTATTTGCCAAAGAACTTCCCCGGGAACTCAGGGGCAGTCCGAGGCGGTGGAGTTCGCGGGTCATCTTTCAAAACTTTAGCCAGGTGTGGAAGGTTCTTACCTGGAGTCGTTTTGCGAAGCGTTTGCAGCGAGCAGCTGTGGTGGCAAGGGAGCACAGCCAGGTTGCCTCACTGGAAATCACATTGAAACCGCGAAACATCTCCGACGGTTCTCTCTTACCCCCGCCAACAACCAGGCCATCAACGAAGTCTGACCAAGGCCGCGTTTGCATCATCACGAGCGCCACAATCTGTTGTAACCCACGCGTCGTTAAAGAGGCCGATGCACTGAGTGCGGCTGGCTTTGACGTTCGCGTGGTTGCCTCGCAACACATCGGTTGGGCGGCAGACTGGGATGCGCAACTAATGGTCAATCGGCCATGGAAACTCGACTCTGTCAGGTGGGACTATTCAAACGGAGAAGCCAAACGAATTCGTTTGACTTCGGGTATCAGGCAGCAGGGATTTGCCTTGATTTCCCGGGCCAGTAACAGTTGGGGAACAGCAGAACGAGCCTACTCGAGATTATTCGACGAGCAGTTGCGGCTGGCCAACCTGGAGAGCGCTGATCTCTTTATCGCGCATAACCCCCAGGCACTTCCGGTGGCGGCAGCCGCCGCCAAACAAGGTGGTGTCAACTACGCGTTCGATTCGGAGGACTACCACTACGGAGAGTTTGCCGAAGAGCAACAACGTTCGACGCGCTTTAGGTTACTGTCGTACCTGGAGCCAAAGTACCTGCCAAAATGCGCGTACGTAACAGTGCCGTCGCAGCCGATCGCCGAAGCGTTGGTCCAACGCTACGGCATCTCACCTCCCACGACGATTCACAACGTCTTTCCCTGGTCAGATCGAAGCACACTGGACGGAGAGGTAAAGGATCGCCAGGACAGGGGCTTGTCGTTGTACTGGTACTCACAGGTTGTCGGACTGGATCGTGGGCTACAGGACGCCATTCGCGCGCTGTCGTTGCTTTCTGGTGAGGTCTTGCTACACGTGCGCGGTCGGATCGGTATCGAGGTGCAGACGGAACTGTTGCGCCTGGCTTCAGAGCATTCAGTTGCGAACAAGATCATCTTTCATCAGACGGTGCCGCCTACAGAATTGCTGTCCCGTACGGCCGAACACGATGTCGGTTTGGCATTAGAACAGAACATCAATGAGAACAAGAACCTCACGGTAGCCAACAAGGTCTTCTTTTACCTGTTGGCTGGACTAGCGGTGGCGGCAACCAACACAACCGGCCAACGAGACATTCTGAAGTCTTGTCCCGATGCCGGTTTTCTCTACTCTCCTGGAGATTACAGAGCACTGGCTGGCGGCTTGCAGCGGTTTATCAATTCCCCTCCGCTCCTGCAGGCGGCCAAGAAGGCGGCGCTTAAGTCCGCTCGCGATCGTTGGAACTGGGAAAGGGAAAGTCAACAACTCGTCAGCCTGGTGAGTGGAGCCTTGACGCAAGTAGTTCCGGCCGAAAGGTGATGAGCAGTAAGGCAATCGGCAATAACTAATGGTCGCCCAGAGTATTCCTAACGCAAACAGTCGCTCGTCGGATGTATTCAACTATGCCCGCCGCTCGTTGATGCCAGGGTTTGATCTATGCACCAGGCGCCGCGTGAAGTTACAGCGACATTGGCAGACTGGTCCACGCCGATTTTTGGATGCTGGTTCTGGTAACGGTTGGTTTTCTTATCTGGCCTATTGCTCTGGCGCAACTGTTACCGCGATCAGCGCAGTAGGCGGTGAGATAGAAAAGGCGAAGCACTTTTACAACCACTGGATGGGGATCCCGGATGAGCGACTGAGTTTTCGGGAACTCAACTTTTATCAGGTTGAGTCGTTGGGGTTCAAATTTGACGAAATCATCTGCTACGAAGCACTCGAACACGTCCGAGACGATGTAAGGGTGGCCATGTCATTTCATCGCCTCTTAAATCCGGGAGGAGTACTCCATCTCTGTTGTCCCAATGCTGATCATCCTCGTTGGCAAGCGGAAGTACTGGACCACGACGAGCGCGGCGGCCATGTGCGAGCCGGCTACACCGACGAATCCTATCGCAACTTGCTTGAGCCGCTTGGTTTCGAGATCACCGCGGTGGAAGGAGTCGGTGGTCCACTGTTGAGCAAGGCGGAGTTGGCTTTGTCAAAGGTAAGGAATCGGTTTGGAGATTTGTTGTCGGTGCCGCTTGCCCTGTCGTTACTCCCAACTGTTTGGCTCGACGGCACGACTGCGGCGTGTCCGTTTTCCCTGTATGTGAAGGCGAAAAAGATCGGCTAGCTCCAGGTTCGGAATTGGCGCCTTGCGAAAACTCCTGAGATTCATAAGTAAGATCCTACTGCTCTTTTTGAGCATTCTCTTTTGCGCAGCAGGAGTGGAAATTGGTCTGCGTGCGACCAACACTTTTCCTCCAGTCAGTTTTCACAGATTGAAACCAAACTCCGAACTCCAGGACGTCGAAACTGATTGGAACGTTGTTTATAAAACGAACAGCCTGGGCTTCCGCGACGAAGAACACCCAGTCGAGAAGACCAAAGGACTAACTCGAATTGTCGTCCTTGGTGACTCGTTCACGTTTGGCCAGGGATGTGAACGCGGGCAAATCTTTCCTGATGTACTCCAATCGCGGCTAAAAGCGCAGGGTTACCAGGCTGAGGTCTTGAACATCAGCGATATCGGTATCGGGCCGGAAGCATATTTCGTTCTTTTCAAAGATGTGGTTAGACGTTATCAACCCGACGTGGTCGTGATCAATGTCTTTGGTAATGACGCATCACAAATTCAACAGGCCCCATGGCTGAACCGGGTAACCCGGACCGCCTCGCACTATTCAAACTTTTTCACCCTGATTCGGACAGTCAGAAGACAACTGGCGGCGCGTGGCCAGGGCGATTTCTGGAGCAGCATCAGTCAACAGTCAAACAGACAGAGTGGACCAGACGTCGACGCCCAGGCACGGATCGACAACTTTCGCAAACGATACGGGAGCGCAGCGAATAACTTGTTAGCCAGTTGTACTGCCGACCCAAATGATGTCGCCCGTTGGGTCAACACAGAAGCCAGTGGCAGTGGTTGGCATGATTTCTCGGAATACCTGGGGGCGATCAACCAGATGGCCCAACAGATAAACTGCAAGTTACTGCTCGCGGTTGTCCCCGACGGCGCCCAGGTCGATCCGCATCAATTGGAGATACGGCAAAGCCTTGGGGTACCGTTACAGGCTTCATCCTTAACTGCGACTCCCGGCTTTCAAACGCTCGTGCGCCAGTTCGCTGAACGCAACAAGATTGCTTATTTCGATCCACTGGAAGAGTTCCGCCAGGTGCGCTCTGGACTCTACTTCGCCACCGATCTTCATTGGACGCCGGCCGGACACCGTCTTTACGCAGAAGGCGTGGCCCGTGAGCTCATGCAGCTAGGCTTCGTCGCCAGAAGTCCGGAGCCGAAATGAAGAAAGTTTTAATAATTGGGGCCGACTTTGTTCCGAGCAGTTTGCCGCCTGCCACACGAATACGATTCTTCGCGAAGCATCTCGAGGAATTTGGTTGGGAACCGATCATTCTGACAACCAAACCCGAATACTACGATTGGCAAGTTGATCACGAAAACGAACAACTCTTACCGGCTCATTTAAACGTGGTAAGAACCAACGCCTGGCAGAAGTCATGGACGCGCCGCCTGGGGATTGGGGATGTTGGGATGCGCAGTATGTGGCATCACTGGCCGGCCGTGAAGCGAATTTGCAAAGACCACAAAGTTGATCTGGTCTTTATACCGGTGCCGCCATCTGTACCAATGGTGCTCGGTCGTTTAGCGCATCGTAAGTTTGGCATTCCTTACGTGGTTGACTATATCGATCCCTGGGTGACGGAGTACTACTGGAAAGTGCCCCGGCAGCAGCGTCCGCCTAAGTGGCCCCTGGCTTATGCGATGTCGCGAGTGCTGGAACCATTCGCCCTTAAAAAAGTCAGTCACATCACCGGGGTTTCGAAAGGAACAACAGACAGCGTGGTCAATCGTTATCCAGGGCTGTCTGCCAGTGATGCTACGGAAATACCCTACGGAGCCGAACCGGACGACTTCAACTTCTTACGTCAACACCCGCGTGCACAAAGCGTCTTCGACAAGGGTGATGGTCTGTTTCACTTGAGTTACGTGGGCGCCTGCATTCCCGGAATGCATCCGACGGTGCGAGCTCTTTTTAAAGCGGTTCGTACCGGATTGGATACTCAAGCCGATGTTTTCGCCCGCCTTCGTATTCACTTTGTCGGGACCAGTTACGCAACGAATGGGTCAGCTCGAGCTCAACTACCGCTGATAGCTCGTGAGTTTGGTATTGAAGATAAGGTCGATGAACATACTGGTAGAGTGCCCTACCTCGAGTCACTACAGATCATGCTCGATTCGGATGGTCTCTTCCTGATCGGCTCCGATGAGCCGCACTATACGGCGTCGAAAGTGTTTACTTACTTACTGGCGTCGCGGCCGTTACTGTCGATCTTTCATGAGGAGAGCAGTGTGATTGGATTCCTGACGGACAATGCAGCGGCGCGCACTATCAGTTATGGCCCAACCAGACCGCCAGCAACTCAAGTCGAGGCGATAACCAGGGCATTAAGTGAAATGTTGTTAGCTGAAGGCTGTCCCAATCACCGCGAACAACTCGACACATTCTCGGCGCGGGCAATGACTGCGCGATTGGCGGAAGCGTTGGACAAAGCCATGGCGAAGGCCCGGAATGGCCGGCAGCATTAATCTCAACTTGGATTCGAAGCATACAAACGGAAATGGACTGCGCATCCAGTTTGGCTGCGGGTGTCATGCCCCGGCTGGCTGGCGAAACTTCGACGCGTCGCCAACGCTGCGCTTCGAGAGGCTACCGTTACTTGGCCGTGCTTACGTGCGTAACGGGCAACGGTTTCCGCGCAATGTCGAGTTTGGAGACATAGTGAAAGGGCTGCCCTTAGCTTCTGCGTCGTGTGCTGTTATCTACGCGAGTCATGTATTGGAACATCTTTCACTCAATGATTTTCACACTGCGCTGAAACACTGTTTTGAACTGTTGCAGGCAGGAGGCCTTTTTCGTCTCGTGGTGCCGGATCTCGAAGCTTTGGCCCAGCGCTACTTGTCATCAAACGAAGCGTCAGCCGCGAAAGCATTTATGGAAGAGACCTCACTTGGCGTTGCCAATCGGACCAGGGGCATACAAGGTTTGCTGACCTCATGGTTAGGCAATAGCGCACATCTGTGGATGTGGGATTTCAAAGCCCTCCAGCTGGAACTTTCCAACGCCGGTTTTGTCGATGTTCAGCGCTGCGCGTTTGGCGACAATCCACTTTTCACGGATGTCGAACAGCAGGAACGTTTCGTCAACTCGGTCGCAGTCCAGGGTCGCAGGCCTTAAACATGATTCAGCAGCGGCTCATCATTTTGAGCACCCATCCCATCCAATATCATTCACCTTGGTTTAGGGTGTTGGCTAGTCATCCCGAAATCGATCTGGAGGTTTGGTTCTGTCACCAGGCGAGTCCGAAGGAACAGGCGGCGGCTGGCTTTGGCGTTGAGTTCGATTGGGATCGATCACTGTTGAACGGATATCCGCACCGGTTTCTCAACAATGTGAGTGCCACCCCGGGAGTCAATTCATACGCGGGTCTTGACACACCGGAATTGAATCAACTCATCGCCAGCGAGGAGCCGGACGCGGTCATCGTCAACGGCTGGCACTACAAGAGCGCCTGGCAGGCGATGCGCTCCTGCTGGCGGAGATCAGTTCCGGTAATGGCCAGGAGCGACTCAAATCTTCACACCAGCCGCAATGCTGCGAAGAGAGCACTGAAATGGCCCTACTATCGCTGGTTTATTCCGAAACTCGATGCCTGCCTCGCGGTGGGTACCTGGTCGCGTGACTATTTTCTGCACTACGGCGCCCGGGCTGAATCAATTTTTACGGTCCCCCACATCGTCGATGCCGAGTACTTTCAGAGTGAAGCTGAGAGACTGCGATCGAAACGCGATGAGTTGCGCGCGCAGTGGCGCTTGTCGCGCGATAACGTGGTGTTTCTCTTCGCCGGGAAGTTTATTGAAAAGAAGCGACCAATGGAGTTTGTCAGAGCGTTGGAGTCGGCCGCCGGCGAGAATCAGCGCATCGCTGGTTTGATGGTAGGCGATGGAGTGCTGCGCCAGGCGTGCGAAACGTATGTGTTGGACCACCAATTACCAATCACGTTCAGCGGGTTTCTAAATCAATCGGAGATCGTTCGCGCCTACGTTGCAGCTGATGCCCTGGTCTTACCATCAGATGCGGGAGAGACCTGGGGGTTGGTGGTGAATGAAGCGATGACTTGCGGGCTTCCGTGTTTTGTCAGTGACCAGGTCGGTTGCAGCTCCGACATGATCACGGCAAACCAGACAGGCGCAGTTTTCCCGGTGGGTGATTGTGAACGCCTGGCCAACTTGATGTGCGAGTTTGCCGGCGATGACATTCAGCGCAAAACGATGAGCAAGCGGGCGAAGGAACGGGCCCACGACTATTCCAGCGCGGCAGCTCTCTCAGGGACCCTGGACGCACTTGATGCCATTAAAATTAAGTGCCGGAGAAAAGTTAGCTAAAGTTGAAAAAGCAAACGCTTCCTCATCTGCTCTTCGTGCTCAGTGCTCCTCTGCCGGTGTTGGGCCTCCTGTATTGGACCAGTGCCAATCGGGTAACGCTGGCCCAGTTTTGTCTCAGTGCGTTACTGCTATATTTTCCCTGGCTAACGTACATCAATTGGCGCAAAGGTGGACGAACTGAACTGCCGCTCTTCGCCATCATCAGCGGGATGTACTTTCTTTACTACGGCCTGCCGATGTTCTGGGGAGACCTGGCGATCGATTCGGATCATGCGCCTCGCCTTGAATTGCCCGCTGAAACGATCACCGAGGCATTGTTGATGGCTGCGTTAGGGGTTTCTGCTCTATGGGCCGGCATGAAATCCGGAATCGGGCATCGTCATAGCTGGAGAAATCCAAATTTTCTGAAACTCAGGCCGTCGCGTCTGAACTATGTGCGCTTGATACTGGTCGTAGGGACACTGCTTAGCTTTTCCGACATTTCGATTTACGCGCTGGGATCAGGTGGCCGGCAGGCGATGGTAATCCTGATTTCGATGATCCCACTCTTAGCGTTCGCTATCCTCTTCCGGCAAAACCTCCGCGATGAGGCCACTTACATTGACAAGATATTGATCGTGGCTTTTCTGGCAGTGCGATTCATCGCCGGAATGGCGTCGGGATGGTTGGGAGTCTTTATTTCGATCATGGTCATTTGCGCTTCGCTCTACGTTGCTGAGCGACAGCGAATTCCCCGGCTGGCGCTGATTCTGGTAGCAGCCTTTGCTTTATTCTTTCAAGTTGGCAAAGACGATTTCCGCCAGGCCTACTGGAAGAATCAAGAGTCATCTTCCGGACGCGTCGCGCGGCTGACTTACTGGGTCGAACGTTCGTTTGAAAGATGGAACTACACACTCGATCATCCATCCGCGGAGAACATTCGCGAGACCATCAGTCCCAGCGTAAACAGGCTGTCGTTGCTAAGTCAGACTGCTAATGTCATCGATAAGACACCGGGCATCGTACCTTACCAATATGGACGGCTCTATTCGTACATGCTGGTTACCATCATTCCGCGTTTCATCTGGCCTGATAAACCGTCAGTCAACGATGCCAACCAGTTCTATCAAGTCGCTTACGGTCTAACCAGCCAGGACAACCTTGGGAATGTTTCGATCGCCGTGGGAGTGCTGACCGAAGGTTTCATGAACTTCGGTTGGCTCGGGGTCGTCGGTGTCATGTTCTTGTTGGGAGTGTTCTTTGATTTTTATCAGCACACCTTTCTCTCCAAGCAATCAGGGGTATTACTGACTGCGCTGGGCGTCGTTCTATTGCCGCAATTCATGGCGATTGAGTCGCAAATGGCCCAGTACCTCGGCGGCATAGTTCAGCAAATCGGGCTGGCGCTGATCATCATGTTGCCGGCGCTTAATCTGAGCCGCAAACCAGCGGTGAAAGTGCTGAGCAAGAGACCACTCACTCCGTCCCTACCTTAATGATCACTGGCTTATTCACGGGTCTTTCTCAGTTTGGTGGCATCCAACGAATCAGTTGCCACGTGGCCGCTGTGCTGGACCAACTTGCCAAACGTGTCCGCCTAAGCGCCAGCATGTTGTCTCTCACCGAGGCACCCGGAGTGCACACGCTTTCAGTTTCTGAGCACTCCGTACTTTTCCGCGGGTTTGGCTACAGTCGAGTCACTTTTGCGCTGCGTGCGATTGCTGACTTGTTGCGCAGTCAGGTCGCTTATGTTGCCCACCCAAATCTTTATTCACTGGCGCTCGTTGCCAGGTTTTTGAAGCCAAACCTCCAGTACATTCTGGCCACGCACGGTACGGAAGTTTGGTCACCACTCCCATTGATACCAAGGCTCGCGCTGAAATACGCGCACTGCGTTACTGCGCCGAGCAAATTCACTGCTGAGAGAGTCCGGCGGCTTCAGGGAGTCGACGCGGAAAAAGTTGTAGTCTTGCCATGGGCCGTTGAACCCGCCTTCCTGAAAGTTGAAAAAACTGAGCGACCAGAGAATGTTCCAGCCGGCAAAATCCTGCTGACGGTGGCCAGGATGCTGGCGTCCGAAAAACAAAAGGGTCTCGATACTGTTATCGAGTCGTTACCATCGGTGTTGCGCATTGTTCCGGATCTGTTTTATGTGGTCGTCGGCGATGGTGACGATCGAAAGCGCCTCGAATTGCTTGCGCGACAATTGGGCGTAGCAGACAAAGTTCTCTTCGTTGGTGCGGCCGCAGATAGCCGCCAACTGATCGCCTACTACGACGCGTGTGATGTTTTTGTGATGCCCAGCCAACAGGAAGGATTCGGTCTCGTTTTTCTCGAAGCAATGGCTCGCGCAAAGCCGGTCATCGCCGCAAATTTTGGCGGTGCTACCGATGTAGTTGTCGATGGTGATACGGGTCTCCTGATCGACTATGGCGATCATGAAAGGTTCGCCGAGTTGACTGTGACGTTGTTACAAGACGCCAAAGTGGCCAGGCAAATGGGAGCAGCCGGGCGGCGCAGAGTCGAAAGTGAATTTGGTCTTCAGTTGTTTGATCAGCGGTTGTCGCTTTTAGTCAGTCAAGCTTTGCAACCAAGCGAACAAATCGACACGGTGAGTGCGGACCTTAGTAACTCCTGATGTGTAGTATTTCTGGAATCATCACCAGCGGCCAACGCCAGGTAGCACCGCCTGAATTGCTTCGCTCAGTGGTC
>DATFRK010000488.1:0-4977 GCA_035263325.1 Pyrinomonadaceae bacterium
AGCGAGAGATCACCTGAATGTCATCGCGGAAACTAATGATGGATATCCGATCTTGCGGGCTCGCTGTCTTCAAGAAGTCACGGGCAGCTTTGCGAATGAAGTCCATCCGTTCCTCAACGCTGCCCGACACATCCAATAGCAGTACCAGGTTGAATGGTTCGTTAGTTTGCACAACTTTCGTTACGTGGCGTTCAATGCCATTCTCAAAAACTGTGAAATCCGACTCGTGCATCCCGCCGATAGCGCGGCCGTTGCGATCCGTAACGCTCGCGGTCAACCTCATCAACTGCGGCGATACCGCAGTCACGAGTTGGCCCAGCGGAGCTTGTTTTACCAACGACGGTTCTTTTTCCAGTGGTGGCAATGTTTTGGCAAAATCACCAAACATCTTGGGTGATACTTTCCGAATCGATTCGACCAGTTGGCTATCACCACTGCGCACGATGGCGCGGGCGGCCTCTGTGAGGGGACGTTCGCGCAAGTCAGCGGGGGCCATCGCCGGGTCGACATTCAACAGGACTACTCCGCGTTGAGTGCGAAAATCGAGCGCGACTCGATCTTCCTTCTTTAGATCCTTCTCGCCTAATTTGCCGGAGAGTCTGAACAGTCCGCCTGCCTTTTCCTTCACCGCCGGCAGCTCAACATCACTCATATAACGGGGCCGGCTGGCTTCCCAGGTGAAGTCGAATTTCAGCGCCTCCACGGGCACGTCAGCGTGAATCGTCCCGGTATCGGTGTGCACCAGCGCTGACTCGACATTGCCAATCACGTCCACCATTCCCGCGCGGCTATCTATTTCAATCCTGGAACGGACAGGCACCCGAACCAGGAGATCGATGCGGTCCTCTTCCCGGCGCGGTCGCACAGTGATTTCAACCTTGCCGCCCTTCGACTCGGCCGTGATGTCAGTCGGATCGACCGGTCGTCCTACAGATTTCGCCTCCAGCGTGACTTTCTTCTGCTGCTCCTCGGAGGCCACGACGCTGACCTTACCGTCGAGGTTCTTGATCGAAACGACAGCCCTGTCCGGCGTTTCAAACTCACGCTGGTAGTTTTGGGCTCGGGCGGGCAGGCAAACGAAGACAGCCAGTAGCAACGTGGCTAAGGCAACTAACGATTTCTTTGGGGATAAACGACGCCGCAAAAATAGGGCGAGGGAATCAACATAAAGCATCGCGCCAATCTTGCCCGCGAGTCGCCTGAGGGTCAAGTGACGTGGGTCTTGGCCACTGGCTCTATTGTGGCCATATCGTGGTTTCGTGTTCATGGCTTATCGGCTATCATAGCCGGACCTCGAAAACTGAAGAGCCCCCGGCCCCCCGGGTCATAAGCCGTCACTCAACACAGGGAGGCGTTCTTTGCCGTTTACACAGCACGCCCAGCAGAGGGCCCACGAACAACCCGGAAAGCAAGCAACCTCATTGGACCACGATCGAGGCCAGGCACGTGACCAGCGACTGATCATTCACAACCTCGTCAAGCGCGATCCGCGCGCTGGCCTGGCGGAAGATGTACGCAATGGTCTGACCGCGCAGCCCAAACGCTTTCTGCCCAAGTACTTCTATGACGAGCTTGGTTCGCAACTCTTCGAAGCGATCTGTCTTTTGCCTGAATACTATCTAACGCGGGCGGAGAACGAGATACTGCGGCGCTATGCCGACGAGATCGCGTCTTCGGTAGCCGGCTACAAGACCCTCCTGGAAATGGGCAGTGGCAGCGCCTCGAAGACGCGACTGCTTATCGAAGCCCTCTTGCGAGAACAGTCCGATCTGTTGTTCATGCCGCTGGATATTTCAGCGACAGCACTCGAAAGTAGTTCGCGTATATTGCTGCAGTCGTACCCGCGACTGCGAATCGAAGCTTATGCAGCTGACTATTTCGCCGGCCTAGCCGAGCTGGGAAAGTCTGAGCGCGGTCGCACCCTCGCACTCTTTCTGGGTTCAAACATTAGCAACTTTGATCCCGAAGAGGCGATTCGTTTTCTGCACGCTATGCGTAGCGTGCTGCAAAAGGGCGACGCACTGTTGCTGGGAGCGGATCTCAAGAAGGACCCACGGGTTTTAGAAGCGGCCTACAACGATGCCCTCGGGGTGACGTCGGCGTTCAATTTGAATGTGCTGGCGCGGATCAATCGTGAGTTGGGTGGTAACTTCGACTTGCGCGCCTTCAAACATCACGCCTTCTACCACGCGGAGGAAGGTCGAATCGAGATCTACATTCAGAGTTTGATAGATCAGCGGGTGCGAGTTGAGCAACTCGATCTGGAAGTCGACTTTGCGGCAAATGAGTTGATCCACACAGAGAATTCCTACAAGTACGACCAGGCAGGAATTGAAAAACTCGCCTCGAGCACCGGCTTTGAACGCACGCGAACGTGGTTGGATTCGGAGGAGAGGTTTAGCAGTAATCTCTTGATGGCGGTCTAGTACAAACGTCCCAACGACTATCTACGCGGAGCAGCAGTCAGTACCATCTCGCGGTAGCGGATGGGTCGCCTCTTATAGAGCTTGAGCTCGCTGGAGTGAGGCCCATCCGCTACCGCGAGATGGTACTGACTGAGCGCCAATCATCGATCTGATGACCGACTCCAACCACAAAACGCTCGTTGAATTTCGTAACGTCAGCTACTCAGTTCCCAACTCGAACACCGCAATCATTTCCAACCTGAATCTGACCGTGGAGCAAGGCGAGACCCTTGTGCTTCTCGGCGAATCCGGCTGCGGCAAGACTACCACGCTCAAACTCGTCAATCGTCTCTACACCCCAACGTCCGGCGACGTCCTCGTTGAGGACAAGCCAACCACTCAATGGGATCAAATCGCACTGCGGCGACACATTGGCTACGTGATCCAGGAGGGTGGTTTATTTCCGCATTTCACTATCGCCCGTAACGTGGGATTAGTGCCGTCACTCTCTGGCTGGAGTGAGACAAAAATTGCTGAACGAGTGCGGGAGTTGCTCGCGCTGGTGGGGCTTGACCCGGCCCGTTTTTCTGAACGTTATCCGCGTGAGCTATCTGGTGGACAAAGACAGCGCGTGGGCGTGGCTCGAGCGCTCGCTGCGGATCCACCTCTGCTACTGCTTGACGAACCGTTTGGCGCCCTCGATCCGCTTACCCGGGCTAGTTTGCAAAAGGAATTTGCAGAACTGGCCCGACGGCTGCAAAAGACCGCCATCCTCGTGACCCATGATGTTCGTGAGGCGTTGACCCTGGGCCAACGGATCGCGTTGATGGACGCCGGGAAAATTTTGTTGCTGGATACACCGCAAGGTTTTCGGGCCTCGGCAAACCCTAAGGCGCGAGCCTATTTGGAAACCTTAGACACAACCATTTAACCAGGCTGAACTTCTTCGATGGCTTTTCTACAGCAAAATTGGCCCGAACTATTAACCTTGATACGCCAGCACATCGTGCTCGTATTCGTCTCTATTTTGCTGGCTGTGATCATCGGAGTTCCGGTCGGCATACTACTTACTCGCAGGCCTGGATTGCGTGGTCCAATACTGGGCCTGGCCAATATCATGCAAACGGTGCCCAGCCTCGCCTTGTTCGGATTTCTGATTCCGCTGCCATTCCTGGGCGGCATCGGTGCTCGTACGGCACTGGTAGCGCTCGTGCTCTATTCGTTACTACCCATTATTCGTAACACCGTGACCGGCATACTTGGTGTCGAGCCCAGCGTGAGGGAGGCCGCTGTAGCGATGGGAATGACTGATCGCCAGGTGCTGTGGCAAGTCGAACTACCGCTCGCGATGGGTGTGATCACTACCGGCGTTCGCGTAGCTACGGTCATTGCCGTCGGAGTGACCACTATTGCCGCAGCAGTTGGCGCCGGCGGCTTGGGGGTCTATATCTTTCGCGGCCTCAGACAGTATGACAACCATCTCCTTCTTGCCGGTGCCGTACCGGCCGCTCTGCTGGCCCTGGTCGCTGACTTCTCACTGGGACTGGTGGCGCAGCGTTTCGACTTTTCCAAAAGTCGATGGGGGCTAAGCGCGTTCCAGAAGGTCATTCTGGTACTGATTGCCGGCGGCGGCGTCCTGGTTGGCCTGGGCATTTTTCGCAGTTCTCGTCAACAAGCGACTATGCCAACCAACGCCGCTGCACCAGTTATCGTCGGCTCCAAAGACTTCACTGAGTCGATTCTCCTGGCAGAGATCGTGGCGCAATCACTCGAAGCTCGCGGTGTGGCCGTCGAAAGAAAATTTGAATTGGGTGGAAATCTCCCGCATGAGGCATTGGCTGGTGGCACTCTCGATCTCTACCCGGAATACACCGGGACTTCGTACACCGCAATTTTGCACCACGCTCCAGTCAGCGATCCACGGGTGGTCTACAGTGCTGTGAAACAGGAGTACGAACAGCAGTTCAACGTGGCAGTAAGCGAGCCATTAGGATTTGAAAACACTTTTGCGATCTTGATTCGCGGTGATGAAGCGCGCCGCCTCAATCTCAAGACGATCTCCGATGCGGTGCCACACGCGCCGAAATGGCGGGCGGGCTTTGGCCAGGATTTCATGTCACGTGCGGACGGTTACCCGGGTTTTTCCAAAACGTATGGGTTGAAGTTTGCAGAGACCCGCGAGATGGACCTTTCCTTGACTTACATCGCGCTGGCATCCAACCAGGTGGACTTGATCGCCGGCAACTCCACCGAAGGGCGAATCGCCAAACTCGACCTGTTCCAATTGGCAGATGATAAGCACTACTTCCCACCGTACGAAGCGGTGTTCCTGGTCAGAAAAGACACTCTGGCGCGCGTACCGGAACTGCAGGAGGTTTTGCACAAACTGGCGAATTCGATCTCCACTGAAGAGATGCGGCAACTGAATTACGAAGTGGATGGGAATAAACGTGATCCCAGGGAAGTCGTTCGCGAATGGCTCTCAAGGAAATGATCCAGGACATCAGTGATTTTCAATTTTGATTTTGCCCCGGTAGGGCCAATCGCCAATCGGCAGTCAAAAATTGAAAAT
>DATFRK010000489.1:0-4210 GCA_035263325.1 Pyrinomonadaceae bacterium
CATAGTTTGTGCGGTCGCGTCGCTGGCAAAGGCTCAGACCATCAACATCGATCGCGTTGTGGCTGAACTTGAACCTGAGATTAGGCGCACGCTGCTCGCGGGCAATATCCCCTCGGCATCCGTCGCCCTGGTTTCTAAGGATCAGGTGATCTGGAGCGACGCTTACGGTTACTCAAATCTCTGGGCCCGTACTCCAGCATCCACGAACACAGTTTATTTGATAGGTTCGACGTTCAAGACCATGTCGACAGTTGCGCTGCTGCAGCAAATGGAACAAGGCAAATTCAAACTCGACGACGCGGTCAACAAGTATCTAACTGAATTCAAGATCCAGGGCGAAGACCCGCAGCACCCAATCACGTTTCGTCATCTATTGACCCACACGTCCAGCCTGCCAGGAGACTTCGGGGCTTTTCCCGTCTGGGGTGACACCGTGCCGCCTTCGCTCGAAGACTACCTGAGTAAATCACTGAAGGTTACCACGCCACCAATGACCAAGGTGGAATACTCGAACATGGCCTATACCTTGATTGGTTATCTGGTGCAGAAATTCTCGGGCGTGCCCTACAAGCAATACATTCAGGAAAAAATCTTCACGCCAATGGAGATGACCAGCACTGCGTTTGAACCCCGACCAGACATGGAAGAACGGCTGTCAATTCCCTATGTAGTCGATCCAAAGACCGGGAGTCAGGTTGGAGCCGTGCGCGTCAAGGCCTCAGTCTGGCCGGCGGGGATTGTTTATGGCACGGTACTGGATCAGTCGAATTGGCTAATCCTCAATCTGAATGGTGGCGTGTTCAAGGGAAAACGGCTAATCAGTGAAGACACACTCAACCAGATGTTCACTCGTCAATACGATCAATTCAAGGGCGGCATTGAAGGCATCTGGGGAAATGAGACGGCGGGATTCGGTTTGACCTGGTGGAACGAGGTGCGCGATGGGGATCGTTACTTTGCTCATAGCGGTAGCCTCGCTGGTTACACAGCCTTCCTTCTGGGTAATCGCGATCGCAAACTCGGATTCGCGATCCTGACGAACGGAAATCGGGCCCATCCGCACCTGTTTAAGCTGGCGGACAAAGCAATGGACTTGATGAAGAAATACAGCACTCCTACCGGCGTTCAGAGTCCTCGATAAAAACTCCGCCTAGATCAGACCACAGTCTTTAGCCTTGAGGGCAGCTTGAGTACGATCGCGCACCCCCAGCTTCTCAAGAATATTCGTCACATGATTCTTTACCGTGCCCTCGGCGAGAAAGAGTTCACCAGCGATCTCTCGATTGCTTGCACCAGCGGCTATTAGGCAAAGAATCTCGAGTTCGCGTTCAGAGAGCGGCTCGATTAAGGAGTCTGGAGCTGCGAATTTCTTTTTGCTGAGGCGGGCGAATTCGGCGACAACTTTGGCGGCCACTGAAGGCTGCAGAAAAGTTTCTCCCCGCGCTGCGACACAAATGGCTTCCGCCAGTTTCTCTGACGGCGCGTCCTTCAACAGGTAACCCACAGCGCCGGCGCGCAGACCATCGAAGACCATCTCGTCGTCGTCGAAGGTGGTCAATACAATAACTCGACAGTCGGACTGCTCCTCGTGCAGGCGCCGCGTAGCCGCAACGCCGTCAAGCACGGGCATCTGTAGATCCATCAACACCACTGAAGGGCGCAGCGAACGCGCGAGCCTGAGCGCTTCCGCTCCGTTCCCGGCTTCGCCAACCACCTGGAATTCGGGGTGCACGGAGAGCAGGGTCCGCAGGCCCTCGCGGAACAGTGGTTGGTCATCAACCAAAAGAATCTTGATCGGCTTCATGCGGGCAACTCGACTTCCAGAGAAAAGCCTTCACCGGTGCTGCCGTGAACATGCACCGTCCCATTCAGCAGCTGAACTCGTTCACGCACTCCGAGCAAGCCAAAGCCACCTTCTGAATTAGCGCTGCCCAGCCCGTCATCCTTAATCCGCAAACGGACCAGCGTCGCGTCGCCATAGTCCAAATGAAGATCGACGCTCGTGGCATGAGCATGTTTCCCGACGTTCGTTAGAGCCTCTTGGGCCGCCCGGTAAAGCGTGAGATTGGCCTGGGGAGTTAAAGGGCGAATAGTACCAGCGACGGCAAATTTTGCGCGCAGCCCTGCGGCATTCCATTGCTCAGCCAGCTTAGCCAGCGCCTCGGGCAGCGGCCGGCTCTCGGTCGGCGCAGCGCGCAAGGCTGCGACAGAACGGCGCACTTCCGCCAATCCTTCCTGCGTCAGCGCCTGGGCGTTCGACAGGTGGTCCAGTGCGCGCGGACGGTCCTGCTCAAGGATCGCCTGCGCGGCGCCGATCTGCACATTAACCACGGTCAGGTAATGCCCAAGGCTGTCATGAATTTCACGCGCCAGGCGGTTACGCTCTTTGGTCACCGCTAACTCTTCGACTTGCGCTGCGTTCTCTCGCAAAAGGCGGTTAGCTTCGGCCAGGCTGGCGCGGGCCTCACGCTCGCTGGCCGCAATCCGCGTAAAGACCACCACGAAAACGATCCCGGTACCATAAGCGAGCGCCACCGCCACGGCATCAAGCCAACGACTGGCCAGAAGCAAAGGCATCACCAGCAGCACATAGATCAGTGCGCATACGGCGATCATCCAGCGCATCGGTAGCAGCAGGGCGCTTTGTCCGGCGAGGGGCAGCAGAATAAATGCCAGCTCTCCGGAACGGCCACGCAGTTTGATCAGCAGGCCGGCGATCAGAAGCTGAGCAATGAAATAGATTGCCGCAGATCGCCGGTTCGGCGATCGCCGGCACACCGAGAAGCCGTAGGTTCCGACAATCAAGTAAGCAGCGGCCGCCGCGATCAATACAGACGCCTCCCAGGCAGGCACCGCGCGACGCGAATAGACTAACGCCGTAACGGCCGAGAGGTACGACGCCGCCACCACGATCACAAAAGCCAGATTGCCGCTAGTGATAATGCCGGGCTTCTTCATAGGCTCCGTCACTTTAATCTAACTGATCCCAGCGGTGACAGTGACTTTGGTCACTTTCGCCGTCAGAGTCACGGAAAAATAGTGACCTCATGACGTGACTAATGCCACATCCGCTGGGCAGGCGAAACCAGGTATTAATGAGGACTCAGAACCGCTTTGCCTCAAGAGTCAGGTGTAGCTCGAAGTCAGAGGCATGTTGTTCGTGTTTGATTCGTGTGATTTCGTGGATCGTCGTCCTTTTTCTAGACAAAAACGATCCACGAACTCACGCGAAGAAACACGAAACACGAGATTCATTACGACCGTGATGGAGTTTAGAGGCAAAGCCAGTCAGTACCGCAGGCGTTACGGACAACAAAGGAGGTTCGGAGATGAATAAACCCGGGTGGATCTTAGGATTGGCGTTCTCAGTTTCCTTAATTTCCCCGTCTTGTTATGGGCCTCGGACTCTCGCGCAGCAGAACCGCGTCGCGCCCGACAGCGAACAGGAGTTCTTCGACGCAATCAAGCAGGGAGACGCAAACAGAGTTGGCGAACTGCTGAAGCAAAAGCCTGAGCTGATTAAGGCCAGGACAAAGAAGGGGACTACGCCTGTTATGTTGGCGATGTTCAGCCGTCATAAAGAACTGGCCGAATCGCTGGCTTCCGGCATTGAGATCAATATTTTTGAGGCCAGCGCCCTGGGTCGCGTTGAGCGCGTGCGTGAGCTAGTAAAGAAGGACCCTACGTTAGTCAAAGCCTTTTCGCCGGAAGGTTTCACCGCCCTTCATGGAAATCTCAATCACACTGACGTAGTCGAGTTGCTGATCGACTACGGCGCCGACATCAATGCGGTGTCGAAAAATAACTTCATGGCTACCCCGTTACAAAGTGCTCTCGCCATGGGTTGGACTGATGCCGCTAAGCTGCTCATCGCGCGTAACGCGAATGTGAACTGCTGCGGCGCTGAGGGAGGTAGTCCGCTGCACGAAGCGGCGGGAAACGGCCAGCTAGAATTAGCGAAGTTGCTGCTTGACCACGGAGCAAATGTCAATGCGAAGGATGACCACGGCAAAACACCGCTGAGTATCGCCCTGGAGTATAAACAGACGGAGATGGCAAAGTTCCTGCGCGACCACAAGGGTACTCAATAATTGATTGCTATAGAAGAGCCGTTCTCCTCCAAAGCACCTTCAACTCTTCAGCACCACCGATGTGTTAGTAAGCCTTCGTTTTGCGAAAGAGGGTTCACGCCTATCTCTACCGTGAGGTC
>DATFRK010000490.1:0-11263 GCA_035263325.1 Pyrinomonadaceae bacterium
TGAAGCAGCCGGTAAAAACTCTTGCCGAGCAGACCTGCTCCAACCAGCAACACCATCGCTGTGGTTAATTCCAGGACCACCAGTTTGGAACCGATCCGTCCCCAGGCTTTACCTGCCGTACCCCGAGCGCCTTCCGCCATCCCTTCTCGCACGTCCAAAGTCGACAGGCGCAGGGCAGGAGTAAGTGAAAATAGGACGGCCGCAAATCCAGCAACGGCGAGTGCGAACATTAGTACACGCGCGTTCAATCTCAGATCGGTGAGGTATGGCATGCCTGACATCATGTCGGTAGGAATGAGTCCCTTTAAGATCTGCATGGTCCAATGGGAACTAACCACGCCGGCGCTACTTGCCACCGCCACCAGCACCAGGCCCTCGATCACAAACTGACGAATCAAGCGCATCCTGGTTGCACCCAGCGCCCGTCGCACAGACAACTCGCGGCGGCGCGTTTCTGAGCGCACCAGCAGGAGACTCGCTACGTTGATGCAAGCGATTAACAGCAACAACCCAACCCCGCCCAATAGCAGCAAGAGAACCGGCTTTACCTCGCCCACGACCACTTCGGCCAGCGGCGCAACGGTTGCTCCCTGTTTGCGATTGGAGTCCGGATATTGTGCCTCGAGATCTTTGGCAATACGTGTGACGTCAGCGAGCGCCGCTTCTTTCGAGACGCCGTCCTTGAGCCGCGCTACTCCCAGTAGACTGTGACAGCTGCGCCTTGCCAGGCAACCACAGCAAGGATTAATAGTGGACCAGAACTCAGCATTCTCGACGGGGGCAAAGTGAAATTGTTGCGGCAGTACTCCGATAATGGTGTAGGCAGTTTCATCAACCGTTATCGCCTGGCCAATGATCTCTTGCTTGCCGCCAAAGCGCTTTTGCCAGGAGGCATAGCTGAGCATCAAAGTTCGTGGTGCGCCGGGCAAATCTTCGCGATCCTGAAAATCTCGACCCAGGAAAGGCGCAATCCCCAGGGTGCGAAAAAAACCAGCACTGACGCGAGCGCCGGCAATCCTTTCCATACCCGCCGCCGTACTCACTACCACCGATTGTTGGCTATAGACTTCCAACGAGTCGAACACGCGGTTGAGTTTCTTCCAGTCGAGATAATCAGGGTAGGAAAGATTGGCGCGGGGAATCTCGGGGGTTGTTTCCGTCACGTAGAGAAGCCGCGCTGGATCCTGGTAGGGCAAAGGCTTGATGAGCGCCGCATCGACGAACGCAAAGATCGCCACGCTCGCGCCGATGCCGAGCGCCACCATCGTAATGGCGGTGAAAGTAAAGACCGGGTTCTTGCGGAGCTGTCTGAGTGTGAAGCGAAGATCCTGCACCACACTCTCAAGAAACGGCAGCGTAGCCCGATCGCGGTAAGCCTCTTTTGTTTGATCGACGCCACCCAACTTCATCAGCGCAACTCTCCTGGCTTCCAGCGGCGACATCCCGGCGCGAATGTTGTCGTCGATATGCAGCTGCAGATGGCTCTCGATCTCAGCGGCGAAGTCTTGGTCGTGAGACTCTTTCGCAAACACCCCCTTGAATCTCAACACCCACCCACGAAGTTTGCTCATGACTTACGGCTCCGGGTTGTAATCTGCGTAATCTGCGGATGCTTTCATTACTCTTCGGCTGGCGCCAGAAACCGGGCCAGTATTGCGGTGGTCTGATTCCACTCTTTGGCCTCTTTCGCTAGTTGCCTACGACCCGCGCGCGTGAGCTTGTAGTACTTCGCCTTACGGTTATTCTCGGAGACACCCCACTCCGACGAGATCCAACCCTCCTGTTCTAATTTCAGGAGCGATGGATAAAGCGTCCCGTAATTCAACGACAGTCTATCTCCACTAGTCTGCTCAATACGCCGCGCGATCCCATACCCATGCAGCGGCCCGAGGGTATCGAGCGTCTTCAAAATCATCAGGGCCAGTGTTCCCTGCCAGATTTCGGTTTTGGTTGACATGATTCCCGGGCGATCTCCCTCTATCCTTTCGCTACTCGTATGGCTTGGCCATAGGACTATACCTCAGCTCATATGGGAAAACAAGAGGAGAAGGCTCACAGATTCTCGCCTTCACTGGTGGCTTAAACGCTGCCCAATCTTTTGACTAACTAACGTTGGCCGGGAATTGGCTCCAGTTCGTAGTAACCGCCCGCAGGCATGCCCGAGAGGAACAGGTGCCCACCTTTGATGGCAAAGTTGTGCACGGCCCCACCCTCGGTGACAATCCGGTCGTGCAGCGATCCTGGACCACACCTGGCGCTGGTCCGCGACCAGGAGCCAAATTGCAGTTCACCTTTTTCAGTCGCCTTCCAGGTGCTGCTGGCACGGTTGCAATCAACTCGCGCTACTACGCGGCCGTCGCCGCCAAACTTGATCGTGTACTTCGATTTGTCATCCGGCGTGTAAGTACTTTCGTCGGGTCCTTGAAATTTAACTAATTGCCAGGACGTCCCGCTCAGCTGGTATCCACTACCCGACTTCTGTCCAGATGCAAACTTAGGTGCTGAGCTTAGTGAGGCTGAAGCGATCCCCACACTCGCCAACGCTAACATCACTCGGAGTGTATTCGTCATGACTGTCGCCTTTCCCTCAAACCACCAGCATGAGTCCTAATTCCTTAGGACATCCTTCTTGTATCACGATTTGTCACGACGGTCGAGGCCCCGAGCGCGGTTCGAATTCCCCACACGGCAGTGTGGGGATCGTTCATGATCTGGGTAATCTGCGGAATCTGTGGATTACTGGGCCGCTCGTCGTAGTAGATCGTGCGGAAGACTGGATCCCGTAACTAACAACACGACACTCAGCCCCGAATAAGAGGTTGTGTTCTGCAGGTACGCTGCGGTTGCCGCGGCACCCGCTGCTTCGGCAATCACATGCTCAGCGAACAGGAGCGTGCGGATAGCTTGCAGCAGTTCGTCTTCTGACACCAGGGATACGTCGTCAACCAGCTCACGAATCGCTTGCACATTCGGCTCAAGCGGGACACAAGTCGCTAAGCCATCGGCAATTGTGTCGCACGTTTCAGTCGTGATTACGCGGCCTTCCCGCCATGATCGGACGTACGATGGCGCTTGTTCAGCCTGCACACCGACGATCTTGAGCTTAGGATTACGTCGCTTTGCTTCCGTGGCCACGCCTCGGATCAGTGCCGTATCGCCCATTGGTACGATGATCACATCAGCCTTTGGCAGCTCGTCCAGGATTTCGGCAGCAATCGTCGCAGTACCAGCTGGGACCAGATCGTCGCTTCCGTCATTCAGAAAGTAGTAATCGTATTCACTTGCAAATGCCGCAGCCGCGTCGGCGAGAGACTGACTCATTGCCTTAACCTCTTTCACCGCGGCGCCTAGCGCGAGGATTCGGGCACGTTTGATCGGGTTGGGAGATTCGGGCAGGAAGATGGTCGCAGGAAGTTTCGCCAGGTGTGCTGCGTAGGCGACGGCTGCACCATGGTTGCCAGTGCTCGCAGCAACGACACCTTTGATCGGTCGCTCGCCGTTTATCGAGCGCTGCTCAAGATTTTTCATCAGAGCGTGAATCGCCCCGCGTGGCTTGAACGATCCCGTTGGCAGATCAGTCTCGAGTTTTAGAAATATTTGAGTATCTGAGTCGCGTCCTAGCTGCTCTGCCGGCACTAACCGAGTAGGCTTAAGAAACCGCCGCAACAACTCCCGCGCCTCGTTGACATGTTCACTAGTTGGGTTCACAGCGACCCTCTATCTTGCCCAACTTCTCGCTTCTTCTCCGCCTTAGAGACTTGCCTCAAGATAACACCGGTTTCGGTCGTGTGGTACGTCAATTCTGCTCCGACAGCTCCATACTATGCGCGGATCAAACCCTTGACACTATCGCCTGATTTCTCTACTATATCAACTCACGATATATCGTGCATCGATATAAAGGATGCGAATGGCTCACAAGGAAATCGATCCCGAAACGCTCTTGCCTTTGCGACCTTCGGTTTTCCATATCCTGCTGGCGCTGTCTGACGGCGACTTACACGGTTACGGCATCATGCAGGAGGTGGCGGAACACACAGGCGGCCAGATCAGGCTCGGACCAGGGACTTTGTACGGAAACATTAAACGATTGCTCGCCGAGCGGCTAATTATCGAGACAGATGAACGGCCTGACCCGGAATTGGACGACGAACGGCGTCGCTACTACCGTCTGACAGATTTCGGGCAGAAGGTTTTGCAGGCCGAAGCGCAACGTATTTCAAAAATGGTTGCGCTGGCGCAAAGAAAGCGTCTAATTCCAAAGACGCGAAGTTAAGCCAATCACTCAAATGTCGCTTTCACAGAAAGTATTCAAGCTGATGTTGGTCGCTTACCCGCGAGAGTTCCGTCGCGAATACGGCCCACAAATGACTCAAGTATTTCGCGACTGTTGTCGAGCCGGGGAACACCGGGCTGCTGGAGCCCGCTGGCATCTATGGCTGCGAACCGTGACGGATCTGCTTGTCTCCGCAACGAGAGAACATTTAGCTACTTTTCGAAAGGACAATTCGGCAATGAATAACCGTCAACAAAATCTGCTGGCCCTGGGCACTTGTCTGGCAATCATTGTGATTGCTTTCTCTTTGCTCAGTTACGGCAGAAGCCACGAAGTCGCGGCGATCCTATTCTTTGGCTACACCCTGGATGCGTTAGTAACTGCAGGAGTTGTAGGCAACGTAATAGTTTTCCTCTTGAAAATGACCAAGCTCAATCCCATTAGGACGGCGCTCTGGACGATAATGGTGGTCCATTTCCTGCTGGCGATTTTCGCATTGATGATTGGAAGTCGCGCCGATCCAAACTTCCGACTTGGAAGCGTGCTTATCGGGTACGTCGTCAGCTTTCTTTTCTGGTTTAGCCTGCACTGGGCTTGGGCCAAGGGCAACAACCAGTTGGCAGCGAGCAGTTGAGCAGCCCGATATCTATTGCCCGCCAAAAACTGGGCGCACGAGTCACGCGAAGTTTTAATGTTTAATCGCAAAGAGTTGCCTGGGAAATGTGGCGCCATTAAGAGACTGCAAAACAGAGAATGGTTTTCAAAACTCCCTCTCACTTGATTCAGACCGAAAGAATCGAAGAGTGGTCCAGATATTTCAAATCTGCGTAATCGGTGTAATCTGCGGATAGGATTCCTCATGCGGTTTTGCTCACCTCAATTGTGGTGATAGATTGTCCCTAAGCCTCCAATCATTCCACCGGAATCAGCTTGAAAAGGAAACGGATACCATGGTTGGCGAAATGATCAACGGAACACTTAGACAAACCAATCTCACTAACGAGTCGCCCGAGTATCTGGCAAAGCGGGAAGCACTACGCCTGGCAGAAATTGAGCTAATGCGACAACGTGAACGCGTTGCGGAATTGCGTCGCGCACTGCCTGAGGGCGCAATCGTTCAAGACTACGAGTTTCTCGAAGGCCCCGCCTCGCTCGACGACGGCGACGAACCGACCCGAAAAGTGCGATTAAGTGAATTGTTTACCGCTCCTGACCGCGCACTAGTGATCTATCAGTTCATGTTTGGCAAGAAGCAGACAAAAGCCTGTCCGATGTGTACTGCCTGGATCGACTGCGTCAATGGCATCGCTCATCACCTGGCCCAGAATATTGACGTGGGCGTCGTCGCCGCTGCAGACCCAGCCACGCTACGAGCGTTCGCGCGAAATCGCGGCTGGGACAGGTTGCGTCTACTGAGTGCGGGCGAGAACACTTTCAAATACGACCTGGGCAGCGAAGACGCCTCCGGGAATCAGGATTCGACTATTTCGGTCTTTACTCGCGCGGCGGATGGTACGCTGCGTCATTTTTATAGCGGTCATCCCTGGTTGGCTAAGGAAGTCAAAGAGCGAGGGATAGATGAGTTGAATCCGATCTGGAATTTTCTGGACTTAACTCCCGCAGGGCGAGGAACGTTTTACGCGTCGCTCGACTACGGCACCAAAGTTCACGCCGCCCAGCATTAGTTATTAACGATCCTACAACCGTCGTGACTGTTTTAAAAAAATAGATACCACCGGCTTCAGCCGGGTGGTACCTCAATTTCCGGCTAGCCAATGCTTAACCGAATGAGGAGAGATACCACCGACTTTAGTCGGGTGGAGTTTTCAACTTCTGCCATTTTGTTCTCCGAAAAGGCCGAAATTGAAGCTCCAACCGGCTGAAGCCGGTGGTATCTGCAAAGTGAATTCGCAGCCTTTGACTAGGTTGAAATTGAAGTACCACCGGCTGAAGCCGGTGGTATCTGATTTTTGAACAGTCTCTGCCGCGAATCGAAGGAACAATTCTGCAACTTTCTTGTCTTTTCGCGTGTAAACTATTTGCTTGACTCTCACGCAGGGAAGCCCCTCCCTTTATCTACAAATTATGCAGTGAGGCCTGAATGAAAATGTTGAAGGTTGCTGCCCAACTACTCGCGGAGTGTTTGCAAGACCTCCGCTATGCCATCCGAATGTTGTGGAAGCGACCCGGCTTCACGTTGATTGCGACGCTCACAATTGCCCTGGGCATCGGCGCCAGCACTGCCATTTTCAGCGCAGTCAATGCCACCCTTCTGCGGCCGTTGCCATATCAAGACTCTGACCACCTGCTGATGGTTTGGGGAACAAATCCCGGCGGATTTGGCTGGCGAGGCAAATCAGGGTTCTCCGCGCCGAGCTTCCTGGACTATCAAAAACAGAACCAGACATTCGAGCGAATGGCCGTCTTCAATTCAACCGATTTTACGCTGGTCGGAAACGAGAGCTCGGAACGAATCCGGGCCGGGATGGCCGGCGACGGATTCTTTGCTGTCCTGCGGGTGCAACCAATCATCGGACGGAACATTGCGCCGGAAGATTGCCAGGCCGGACACGACCATGTGGTCGTGCTCAGTTACGGTTTGTGGCAACAACACTTTGGCTCGGACGCCAATATTGTCGGACAAACCGTCCAGCTTGATACGACGCCTTACCTGGTCATCGGTGTGCTGCCACAACGCTTTGACTTTTCGATACCTGAGTACTTCGAAGCGAAAGGGTTGTGGGTTCCTCTGGTTTTGCCAACGGAGAATCTCGACCGCGGGCATAAATATTTGAGCGTCATCGCTCGTCTTAAACCTGCCGTTACCCTTGGTCAGGCTGAGCAGGATATGAAACTTATTACTGAGCGGCTCGCACAAGAGTATCCACAAGAGATGGCTACCTTTGGGGTAAAGCTCGTATCGTTGCAGGAACAACTGGTCGGCGACGTCCGTCGACCACTATTGCTGTTATTCGGCGCCGTCAGCTTCGTGTTACTGATTGCCTGTGCCAACGTCGCCAATCTGCAATTGGCGCGCGCGTCTACGCGGCAGAAAGAGCTCGCCATTCGCAGAGCGCTGGGTGCGAGCCGCGAACGACTGCTACGAACTGTACTCACCGAAAGTCTGCTGCTCTCCTTGCTGGGAGGGGTGCTCGGTCTGCTTATGGCGTTTTGGGGAATGAGGCTGATCACAGCACTTGGACCAGCAGCAATACCGCAGGGAATGGCCGCGACACTTGATGCGAGGGTGCTCGCCTATTGTCTCCTTCTCTCGCTAAGCACAGGAATTCTTTCCGGCCTGGCGCCGGCGCTGCAGCTGACGTCGACCAGGTACGACGAATCACTCAAAGAGGGGGCAAGAAACTCTGCTTCGCGTGCCGGCGGATTGCGACTTCGCAAAATACTGACAGTGGCTGAAGTGGCGCTATCAGTGATGTTGCTGATTGGCGCAGGTCTCTTGATTCGCAGCTTCGTCGCGCTGCTGCGAGTAAATCCAGGCTTCAACAGTCAAAACATCCTCACGGCGCGAGTCTACCTGCCGAAATATTCTTATCCGGACCCGGCCAAACAGATCGCTTTCTACACGCAAGTCATTGAACGAATTAAGCACGTGCCGGGCGCGATCTCAGTGGCGACCACCGATGAACTACCGCCTACCAAAGGTTCGCACACAAGCTCATTCTCTATCGCCGGACATGATCAGATAGACATATCAAATCAATCCCTGGCGGTTGAGCATCGCTTGGTCAGTTCTGATTATTTTCGGGCCATGGGAATTCCCGTCAGATCCGGCCGCGCCTTTCGGGAAAGTGATGATGCTTCGGCACTACCCGTGGCTTTAGTTAACGAGAGTTTTGCGCGTCGCTTCTTGCCGAACGAAAATGCAATCGGACAACGCTTGCGCTTCGATTCAGATACCTGGATCAACGTCGTGGGAATTGTGGGCGACGTGCATGGCTACGGCTTAGACAAGGCTGCGAAAAGCGAAATCTACCTGCCTTATCAACAACAAAGATTCCTTTCCTATAACCCACTGCCACGCATGTACCTGGTAGTGCACACAAGTGGCGATGCTGCTGCTTTCTCCAAGCTGATGCTCGATTCAATACGACAGATTGATACTGGTGTGCCGACGTCGCAAACACGGACCATGGAGACTGTGCTGGTAGCATCGATTGCCGAACGAAGGTCCAACATGTTGCTCCTCGGAATATTCGCGCTCGTCGCGTTGATCTTGACTGCCGTTGGTATTTACGGAGTCATTTCTTATGCGGTGGCCCAGCGAACGCAGGAGATAGGTATTCGCATGGCGTTGGGAGCGCAGTCGCGCAACGTGTTGCAGCTGGTCATCGGCCAGGGACTGCGCCTAGTGTTGATAGGCCTTTGCCTGGGACTGTTTAGCGCCCTCGCGTTAACTCGGGTACTAAGCACGTTGCTCTTCGGAGTGGGCACGAAAGACCCGGTAACTTTCGTCGCCGTGGCGGTGTTGCTTTCCACGGTAGCGTTGATCGCCTGCTACGTTCCAGCTCGTCGGGCGACCAGAGTGGATCCTTTGTTGGCGCTCCGCTGCGAGTAAATTGACAGGGGCGATCTAACAAACCCTCAGGTTCCCCAGACCCGTACCCAGTCAACCTGCATTTGCTGCGGAAATACAGTCGTGCCATCAGGACTACCGACAAAGTTTCCGCCCACCGCGACATTGAGCAGTATGAAGAAAGGCGCTTGAAACTCGGAGGTACTATTGATGCCACCTGCGATGTTTGCTTCCGCATACTGGATTCGATCAACGTACCACTTGATGGAACTCCCCGTGCGCGAAACCGCATACGTGTGGAATCCGGCCGCGAGTGAGGTGGACGAATTATAGATTCCGCCAAACGAGGCGTGCTGCCCGTTGGCATCGGCCCAGTGGATCGTGCCAAAGTTTCTCAATGGATTCTGGCCTTGCATCTCCATGATGTCGATCTCTCCGCATGAAGGCCAGCCAACCGTACTGATACTGTTGCCGAGCATCCAGAAAGCCGGCCAGATTCCCTGGCCTTCGGGCGCGTTGATGCGTGCCTCCACCCAGGTATTGATGCCGAACGATTGTTTGCCCTGGGTTTTCAAACGCGCGGAAGTGTAGGCACTGCCGCCTAGATTCTCGCGTCGCGCTTCGATGACCAACATTCCATTCTCTATGCGCGCGTTCTGTGACCTGTTGGTGTAGTTCTCCAGTTCGTTGTTGCCAAAGCCGCTGTTGCCGAGGTCGTAGCCCCAGTTCGCCGTATTGATCGAAGACCCGCTGAACTCATCGGACCACACCAGGCGCGAAAAACCTGGAGGCGCTCCTGGTGGCGGCTGCGTACCAGCAGCACCCCACGTAAACTGCTCCCAGGTGTTTGCCGCAGTACGGTCACAAACGAGGGGGGCGAATGTACCGCGGTTGAGATCAGCGGAGACAAAATGGTTGGACGCTCTCCCTCTGAGAGTGAAGGCGCCGCCGCCAATGTCAGTCCAGGTAAACTGTTCCCACGTCCCAACACTTCCCCGATCGGCGACCAGCGGAGCGTACGCCGCCCGAGCCTGGTCCGCTGACACAAACAACCCTGTGCCGATAGATCTGAAGGCAATGAAACCACCACCGGCATCAACCACCTGAAACTGTTCCCAGGCGTCGGTAGTAGAACGATCGGCAACCAGTGGCGCAAACGTGCCGCGGTTTTGATCGGCCGAGACAAAGAGACCGGTCGCCGACGCGCGTATCCAGATGGTCTGGCCTACCGGCGCAGCAGCCTGGGCGGTAAGGTGCAATAACAATGTCGTCAAAACCAGAAATAAGATCTTGCTAGTGGGCAATGAAAATGGCTTGCTCGCGAGCACTGAGAAGATCCTGCTAGCGTGTGCTGAGAATCGGCGGGTGTTTGACTTGACCATTAGTTTTTCCTCCTCATCTTGAGACTACGCCATCCTTAGATGGACCAAAGATGCATAGGGGAATGGAGAGTCAAAGGTTACGCGCTGAGCGTCACGTGAGAACCCAGATGGGAGGTGTGAATCGACGTGCGCATACTATCACTCATCGCCGCGCTAGCCCAGCAGAGCGACGACATGCATTACCGGCGAAAAAGTGCGAAACTCTAATCATCGATCGGAGGGACAATACATTGACTGAACAAGCAAAACTCGGTGGCACCTTTACACTCCCTGGTACCTCAATGACCGTGCAACGCATGGGCTACGGAGCGATGCAACTGGCCGGTCCGCAGGTCTTCGGACCACCGCGAGATCCAGACGCTGCGATTGCGGTATTGCGGGAGGCGATTGCCGCCGGCGTAAACCACATCGACACCAGCGACTACTACGGTCCACATGTGACTAATCAGATCATCCAACAGGCGCTTCATCCCTACCCGGAGGGCCTGGTAATTGTGACCAAACTTGGCGCGACTCGTGGCGCGGATAAATCGTGGATTCCTGCACTATCGCGCCAGGCTCTAATTGATGGTGTTCATGACAACTTGCGGAATCTGAAGTTAGCGGGCATCGACGTAGTCAACTTGCGGGTTGGCGAGGTACTGGGACCGTCGGAAGGCTCAATCGAAGAGCCGCTCACTGCGCTTGTCGAGATGAAACAGCAAGGGTTGATCCGTCATATCGGTCTCAGTAACGTCACGCCACAACAGCTGGCCGAGGCGCAACGAATCACAGACATTGTCTGCATTCAAAACCTTTACAACGTTGCTCAGCGCCATGACGACGAATTTATCGACGCGCTCGCGCAGCAAGGTATTGCGTTTGTACCGTTCTTTCCCCTCGGAGGATTTACACCACTACAATCATCTGCCCTCGACCGGGTAGCAGCCTCAATAGATGCTACACCGATGCAAGTCGCGCTTGCCTGGTTGTTGCAACGTTCGGCCAACATCCTTCTGATACCCGGTACATCGTCGCTGGGACATCTTAGAGAGAATCTTGCTGCTGCCACTTTAGAGCTGCCGGCGAATG
>DATFRK010000491.1:0-3479 GCA_035263325.1 Pyrinomonadaceae bacterium
CAGACGAGTACCGGGCAAAATTGATTCTCCTCGGACGATCTGAGTTTCCGGCAAAAGAGCAGTGGCAAGAGTGGCTCAGCACCCATGACGAGAACGATCTGGTAAGTCACAAGATTCGTCGCGTGCAGCAGTTGGAGCAGGCCGGCGCGGAAGTGCTGGTGGCTTCGGTTGACGTGGCTGATCTGGAGGCGATGCACGAACTGTTGGAAACGGCGCAACAACGCTTCGGCAAGATCAATGGTGTGATTCATGCCGCGGGACTTGGCGGCGGCGGTGTTATTCAGCTTAAGACCGCCGCTGCGGCCAGCAGCGTACTGCGGCCGAAAGTTGCAGGTACCAAGGTGTTGGCTTACTTGTTCGCTGGTCAACAACTTGATTTCTTCGCGCTCTGCTCATCGTTAGTAGCCTTCCTCGGTGGCACCAGTCACGTGGACTATTGCGCTGCGAATTCATTCCTCGATGCCTTTGCGCAGAGCCGGCGCGGATCCAAAGAGAATATTGTTGCTATCAATTGGAATGTCTGGCGCGACCTGGGCATGGCGCGCAACCAGGATCTGCCGGAAGATTTTAAGGAGTGGCGCAGCCAGGTACATAAGTTCGGTGTGTCGCCCGCGGAGGGCGTGGAAATGTTTCGCCGGATTCTGGCTTCAGAGTTACCGCACGTGGCCGTCTCAACCCAGGACCTGCACGCCTTGATAGCGCAGAAGAATGTGCTCATGTCTGGCAGTCTCAGTGATGACGAGCAAAAGTCCACCAAGCCTGCGCACGCGCGTCCCAGCCTGACGGTTAGTTACGTCGCGCCACGTACGGAAGAAGAGATGACTATTGCGGGCATGTGGCAAGCATTGCTGGGCATTGAACAAGTCGGGATACACGACAACTTCTTCCAGCTCGGTGGCCACTCGTTGCTGGGCACTCGGCTGATATCGCGCCTCCACGACCGGTTTCAGATTCGCATTCCTTTGCGCCGTCTTTTTGAATTACCGACCATTGCCGGGCTAGCCGAAGAAGTCGCTCGCGTCAAAGTGGAAGACGATGAGGCTGAGAAACGACGAGTGCTGGAACTGTTGGAGAGCCTGGCTGACGATGAGATTGAAGCTGAACTCAGCAAGCGATTGCAATGAGCATGAACGAGAAGATTAACAACCTGAACGAACACATCGAGGGACTCTCTCCCAAGAAGCGTGCTCTGTTTGAGCTGCTAATGAAGGAGAAACAGAAGGCCGCGGGGTCGCGGTCGATTCCGAAAAGACCTACGGGGAGCCTGGCTCCCCTTTCGTTTGCCCAACAGCGACTTTGGTTCCTGGATCAATGGAAGCCGGGCACTACCGCCTACAATGTTGCGGTTGCCTATCGAGTCAAAGGAAAACTTGAGCGCTCGCTGCTAGCGCAGAGTATTAATGAAGTCGTCCGGCGTCATGAGTCGCTGCGGACTACTTTCGTCACAGTGGCCGAACAGGCTGTCCAGGAAGTGGCCAGCGCCCACTCAATAAACCTCGAATTAGTCAGCCTGCGCGAGCTACCAGACGCGGAGAAGGAAGCACGGGCCGTTGCTTTGATTTCCGACGCAGCCCGGCAGCCATTCGACCTCGCGCGAGGTCCGCTCTTCCGCGCCACTCTCTTCCAGTTAAGCGACGACGATCACATCCTCTTTTTCGCGCTGCACCACATCATTAGCGACGGTTGGTCCGTGGGGGTGATGATGCGTGAACTGGTGGCGATTTACGAAGCAGCGCTAAAAGGTGAAGGCTCACCACTCAGTGAGCCCTCGATCCAGTACGCCGACTTTGCTGTCTGGCAGCGCCATCAATTGCAGGAAGCAGTGCTCAACCAACAATTGCAGTACTGGAAGGAGCAGCTCACAGGCGCGCCGCCAATTCTAGAGCTACCAGGCGATTGGGCCAGGCCGGCAGTGCAAAGCTTTCGCGGGGCCCACCTTTACCTGACGTTCCCCGAAACGCTGACGAATGATCTCAAGCAGCTAAGCGAGAGTGCAGGCGCGACCTTATTCATGACGGTACTGGCTGCGTTTGGCGTGTTGCTAAAACGCTATACCGGTCAACAGGACATGGTGGTCGGATCGGCGTTGGCCGGACGCAATCACACCGATCTGGAGAGCTTGATTGGCTTCTTCACCAACATGCTCGCCCTACGACTGCAACCCAACGATGAGTCCTCGTTCCTGTCGCTCTTGGAGCGAGTGCGCGAAATGACGCTCGCGGCGCACGCCAACCAGGACCTTCCCTTTGAGAAGTTGGTGGAAGAACTGGGAATCGAGCGCGACCTGAGTCGCACACCGCTCTTCCAGATTGTCTTCGCACTCCACAACGCTCCTTCCGAACGTCTCGGTAACAACGGTCTCAGCTTGACCCAGATTCCGATCGATAACGGTGCCGCTAAGTTCGATCTCGCCCTGGAAATGATCGAACAGGAGGGACAACTCGTTTGTTCTTTCGAATACAACACGGATCTATTTGCGGCCCACACCATCGCCCGCTTTGCCGCTCATTTTGAAACGCTGCTCAAGAACATCTGCGCCGATCCCGATCGCTCACTTTCAAGCTATTCAATGCTGAGCGAGAGCGAACTGAACGAACAGATCGTTACCTGGAACGACACCGCAGCGGCGTATCGCCAGGACGTTTGCATTCATGAACTGTTTGCCGAACACGCTCGTCGCGATCCGTCTGCCACCGCGGTTGTTTGCGGGGAGAGGCAACTGACCTACGGGGAATTGAATGAACGTGCTAATCGCCTGGCCCGCCATCTACGCGGCCTGGGAGTGGCCAAGGAAACGTTGGTGGGCGTTTGTGTTGAACGATCAGTGGACCTGGTAGTTGCATTGCTCGGAGTGATGAAGGCGGGCGGTGCGTACGTCGCGCTCGATCCTTCCTATCCACCGGAGCGCCTGGCACTCATGTTGGCTGATGCTGAAGCGCCGGTCTTGATCACGCAAGCGCAATTCTTACCAAGACTGAATGATTCAAGTGCCGCCAAGATCTGTATCGATCGTGATTGGTCCACGATTGAAAAAGAGAGTGCCGACGAGTTGGTTACGGGAACGGAGGCGACAAATCTTGCCTATGTGATCTACACGTCGGGTTCGACCGGTAAACCCAAGGGAGTCATGGTCGAGCATCGCAGTCTTAACAATCTTTGCAGCTGGCATCAGCAAACCTATCAACTGACCGCTGCCGACCGCGCGACTCAAGTTGCTTCACTGGCGTTCGACGCGTCAGTGTGGGAACTATGGCCGTATCTTACGGCCGGTGCGTCGATACATATTCCGGACGAAGAAACGCGGGTCAGTGCGCCGCAATTACTCAATTGGCTGGCCCAAAAAAGCATCACCATCTGCTTTCTGCCGACGCCGTTGGCAGAAGCAGTTTTGCAGCAAGCAATTCCCGCCGGTTTGGCATTGCGCGCGCTACTGACCGGTGGCGATCGACTGCACGCAGTCAACCGCGCAGATCTGCCAT
>DATFRK010000492.1:0-4509 GCA_035263325.1 Pyrinomonadaceae bacterium
GTCAGCGCGGACACTAAGTATGATCCCGATCCAAACAGCAACCAAAATTGTAGGGATTGAAAATGCTTGAGCACAAAAGGGAAAGGCTCGACCGGACGTGACTGTGATCGATGGCCCTCATCGACTTATAAGTCCCCGCGAACGTGGTGTTGACATCGATGACTTGCTAGAGCACTGTTTTCTTGTGAAGATCACCAAGACCTTTCAAAGGAACCTGAAAACAAGTCGCCGCTTCGTGTTTGAAAACGTCTTTGACCTCGACCACGTATGTGTTTTACATAAGAGATGGTTCAGGCATCTTCGCATCATCAAACAAACTCCAGAATACGTTGAATATCGGCTGCAAAGTCTTTTCTACGGATTGAAGCAAGACACCCTTGTTAAAGGTGCCCCTATAAACCAGAACCGATATTGGTATGAGTTTCTGACTCCTATAGCAAGAATGCGAGTCGAAGGGTCAATGCAGGGTGCAGATGGTGACCTTACACTGACTGAAGTTTATAACCTACAACTTTCACTGGGTGCTGACGCCTTTATTCTTGTTATTAACCCCTCTCGTCGAAACGCTTGTTTTCCCCCGCGGACTTCCTTGGCGACACGAGCCTCGTCAACATACATGGTCGTTCAGTTCCGAGATCGTCTGGTGTAGGAACTCGATATGACGTGTCAACAATCACGTCCCGCACCCCGGGACAGTCGAATTTCAAGGCGCTGCACTATCTTTGCTCTAGTGCTCAGCGTGCTGCTGCTCGCGACTCCGCCAATCGGAGTGTTGGCATCGGCGGGCGATCTTGATAAGAGCTTTGGCAGTAAGGGCAAGGTGATCACTGGTTTCTTACGTGCGGATGCCGCAGCGACCTCTGTAGTAGTTCAACAAGATGGCAAGATTGTTGCTGGCGGTGGACTTACAATAGCCGATAGCGATACTGCCGATACCTTCTGCATGGCTCGCTACAACCCCGACGGCAGTATCGACTCGAGCTTCGGTCAGGGCGGTACAGTCATCACGCCGCTATCTCCTCAAGACCTGCGTGTCAGGCCGCTGCACGACCGTCCGTTCTCAAGTTTTTCGACGTACCTCGCAATCCAAAATGATAGAAAGATTGTTACCACGCTACCCGGCTTTGCGCTTGCACGGTACAACACCGATGGGACCCTCGACCATGACTTCGGCGGAAGTGGCATCGTCGCGACTCAATTTGATGCTGGAGCCGTTGCGCGCGCGATTGCGATCCAATCGGATGGGAAGATTGTTACAGCGGGCCTCACGGGAAACCTTTTCATTAAGTCGAGCTTTGCCGTGGTGCGCTTCAACGATGACGGCAGCCTCGATCAAACGTTTGGCACGCGCGGTGTCGCGACTTGCGACTTCCTTGAGAGCAGTGGGGCCTATGTGGTCGGCATTCAAGCGAACGGCAAGATCGTTGTTGCAGGCGGCACTGGCCGGGCGTCAACGTTTCCACAGCTATTTGCAGTCGCGCGCTTCGATCCGAATGGGGCTCTCGATGCAACCTTTGGCGTCGGAGGTAAAGTGACCACGGCCTTCTATCCCGATGCCACCGCAACGCCTCAAGCGATGGCTCTCCTTCCAACCGGGAAGATTCTCGTTGCGGGTCAGCTTGGAGACGTCCGAGGGACTCGAACGCCCTTCGCGGTGGTGCACTACAACGCCGATGGCAGTCTGGATACGAGCTTCGGTGACGGCGGTACTGCAGTCATCGAGAACTCATTGTGCGGCGCAAGCGCCGCCGCAGCTTTCACGAAAGAGGGCAAGATTGTAGCTGTGGGTTATGGATGTGGACATAAGTTTCAACTCGCTCGTTTTAATCGCGACGGGAGTCTCGATACAGGCTTCGCGTCGGCGGGCACTGTTACAACGAAGTTTGGAGCCTCCTTCTCAGAACGAGCTCTGGCATTATCTATCCAGTCGGACGGCAAGATCGTTGCGGCCGGATCAACCGAGGATGTTTTTAGCTCCTTCGCTTTGTCACGTTATGATCAGGAGACTGGTGACTTCGCCGT
This sequence comes from Pyrinomonadaceae bacterium, assembly GCA_035263325.1. Classification (GTDB taxonomy): domain Bacteria; phylum Acidobacteriota; class Blastocatellia; order Pyrinomonadales; family Pyrinomonadaceae; genus PSRF01. Next base: position 2,023 of record DATFRK010000492.1, read on the forward strand.
CGCTTTCGATGCGGCAACGATCGATGCGATCCGGGGGACGAAGATTCGGGCGGTGCTGAACATAAGTCGAACCGGTGGATTCTCGGGAAACGTGACGGTGTCGCACACTGGCAGTGCCAGCGTCGCCTTGAAGGTGAAGCCCGCTCTCATTTCTACAACAGCCGGGAGTGTGAGCTATAAGGTGACGATCCTACCCGATGCTCAAGCCGGGCCACAGCTGATTAGCTTTACCGGAAAGGACGAATCAGGGCGGGAACGAGAAGCGACTCTGACTCTGGTTATTCGATAGCAAATGAGCAACGATTATGCTTGCAGCGAAGGACAAAGGCGTTTCATTCGGGACGTGGCCAAGAATAACCTCTGTGCCTCGGGCGCGCCCGTGCTCGTCACAAGATGCGTGATGCGGATGACATTCACTGGATGAATAGGGTTAGCGTGTTACCTAACGTTCCGGTCGCGTCAGCAGAAAATGTTGATCTCCCAGAAAAGATTTTCATAAGAAGGTCCTTACTAGACAGAGCGACTCAAAAACACGAATGATTATTAAGCTTGTAAGAGAGATTAGGCTGTCGATCTAAAGCTCGGGTTGAGTATGCGCTGACAGGGCCAGATCATATGGAGCGCGTGGTCATGCTGGAACGCATTCAAGAACGGAGGCAGGTAGCTGACTAACAGTATCGATGATGAAACTGCCAAAATTGGCGTTAGTGCATTCTCCAATCTTCTTATTTCGAGGACCGGTTCCCCGCGTTCGCCGCTGGACCGAGTTTTGTTTTGCGCTTCTCCATGAGCCTCAAGTCCGATAACTTAATCAACCAATCCCTACCGGCCTTCACTGCCTTGCTTGTTGTTAGGTGATTCGGGTGACTTGATAGGCTACCGTCTGCCAATGTCCCTGCCGCTTCAGGTAGAAACGCGTAAATCGGACTTGCGTGCTCTCTCTACCCTCGTGTTTCGATGTGGCCCGGCCAGTCGGCACAGCCGCATCTCCATAGACACGGATACTCACATTGTCCTCGACGACGGACTCAAACTTGAGCGTGCCGGATTTGAGGGCGTACATCATCTCGGCCTTAGTTTGGATTTGACCAAACTGATTCACGACGCTGTAGTCATCGGCGAAGATCTGGTCGAGTGTTGTGGTATCGCCCCGTAGAAGAGCTTCACGTCGTTTGTCTTCTACCTGCCTTATCTCTTGCTCTGCCTTGGCATTTGTGACTGCCCTTGTGTTCTTCACTTGGCCTGTTGAAATGAACGTCTGGGTTATTGCCAACAGCCCGAATACGAATATCAGTTTCATAGATTTGCACTCCCGCAGTACGAATCGCCCTCTACGGGTAAAGATTGCCACGGCAGATTCACCAGCTTTGACCAGAAAGGTAGCTGAACGACTGGGAGTACATCAAACCCGTGTTCAAGTCTTGATCCGCGAGGGCCGCTTGCCTGCGCAGAAATTCCGTAAAATGTTTCTAGTTGATGAGAAGCATCTGAAGCTCGTTGCTGATCGCAAGCCCGGTAGGCCTCGCTCGAAGGCGAAGGCTAAACGCGGCAGGCGCGGTAGGCTTAAGTAAAGCAAGGTGCTAAGGATTCGATTTTTAATCTGCCCGAATATAACCGTTTCGCCAATTCGTGGAACAGGAACCACGTTAGAAAGGCATTCTGCCGGAGGGAGAGCGGCGCCGTCGGAAGGACTTGTTAGGACGCTAACGAGACCGGCCGCAGCCGGTTCATCCAGAATGTCCACGCGACCATCAGGGAGAAGAATACCAGAGCAACGATCGATCCTGAGACCGGAGATTGCGCCGCGGGAGGGGCGGATGCCGTGAAGTTCGAGATCCAAGTCGCCGTCAGCAGGGCCACGACGAGCCAGAACACGTATACGCCCGCGCGGTTCTTCGCGCTGGTCATGCGCACGTAGACAATCAGAGAGGCCAACCAAAGACCCCCTTCCACGGCCACAGTCCAGGGCAGGGAAGTCCACAATCCCAGACCGTAAACTTGTGTGACGCCCGGAGCGAGCGGCATGTCCGGCCGGTGACTGATGAAATCCAGAACCCAATGGCTCATCACTGCCGCGAACAGCATGAATGCCCCGGCGCCGTACCGCCTACGCCAGCCATAAAAAGCTGCGAACAAGACTGCCCAAAGCGCGTCCATCGCCAGACTGTGACTCAGGCTGATATCGTAAAGCTCTACGCTTTCGATGCCGCGGCCGCCGGGAACCATGCGCCAATGCTCCTGCCCAGTGATTATGAACACAAATCCCAGCAAGTCCGGGAGCATGGATGCGAGCGTCAACGTCCCCAGAGAAACCTGTGGCGCGGCGCGCTTGCCGATCATGCCTATCGCGAAGTGTCCGACGAGCATCCCGAATTACTCCTCAAATCCAGCGCTATGACAGTGACACCTTCGCAGCCTGAGCATCATACAACTCAACTTCTACGGTCTCGGTCAATAGCTTATCTTTACCCTCTTTCAAAAGATAGT
>DATFRK010000493.1:0-11504 GCA_035263325.1 Pyrinomonadaceae bacterium
TCTCCGGCAAGACATCTTGCCCGTCCTCGGCTTGCACCACGTGTCAGTAAGCGAACGCGAGACCTCCGTCGAGGAACAGGCTTCGTTGCTCAAGACCGCGCGTCACGTTGTCCTCGCAACGCCGCTTGCTGGTTACGCGGAACGAGCTTGTGATCTGATTTACCAAAGCCGGCAACTCAACGAGATTACTACGCTATGGTTGATTCCTTCCGTTCAGGCAGGTGTGTGGCGGGCAGTTTCCGCCACGCTTGAACTCGTCGCCAACCCTAAACTATCAGCCGTCTTCCTGCACCCGATGTATGGACCAAACGGCTTCCGCGAAACTGAACCCGAGGCGCGCACCTTTCAAAACGTACTGACCGCGACTTACCCCGGCCCAGGCCACTCGTTGGAGGGCGAGTTGACGCAATTTTCCTGCTCATTCCTTAGCAAGTTCAATATCAGGACCACTACAGCCTTTAATCCTGATGAACACGACCGCGTTACTGCCTACTCCCAGGGTCTTTCATATTGTGTTGGCCGCTTGATGTTTGACCACTCGGAACTCGATCGAATCCTCGCTAAGGAAATGCCCGACTTGTATCATTCCTTTACCGCCAACCACGATTTGATTGTCGACTTTGTCAGGATCAACTCCTACATGCCGCAGGTAATTGCCGCCTTCACAGATTCCTGGCGGCAAACGGGCCAAAGCACGTATCGGGATGTATTGGCCGCCTTTGCAAACGCCGACTCCGCCCTGAACCGCGGGGCGGAGTCTCCTATTTCTACAAAGTGGTACGAGAGATTGCGCGCCTCAGCCGATAAGTTCACAAATTAGTGAACGTCAAAATATTCCGTTTTTGGGACCGAGTACTCTTTGCCAGTGACCAGATCCCGGAGCGACGGACAAAGCGTCTATTGTCAGTGATGGCTAACCTACCGCCGCGCCTGCGTAATAAAATTTTGATGAGTGAATTGTAACAATCCTACGAAAATTTACTGGCCCAAGGTTGGATATTATTGCGCGTAATAAATTGTTGGGACATTCACGTTAGACCAACTCCCAGGACGTGATTTGAAACCCTAATTCTTCGTTAAAGTCCATGTTTTGTCTGGTTGGTTGGCAAAACACGAGAGTCGCATTCGGATCTCAGTTAGGGCGATGATACTCTAGTCGTTTTGGACGACCCCCATCGCCGTGTCCTACTTAACCGGAGCAGTTTTGTCGCCCCTACCAGGCGTCCGACGGACTGCCCAGATGAGAAGTGCGGAATATGTTGCGCTGCCCCACATGCTCCCGCGTTTATTCAGACGACTCGTTAAACTTCTGTCGGGTCGATGGCACTGAGCTTACGCCCTACGACGATGATGCTCGAGCCACGCTGGTGAAACTTCCTCAGCTTGGATACACCTCCACTGAACCCATTCGGCCGCCCGATCTTTTCAGGTTGTCGCAAATCACTTTTGCGGAAACCATTGAACAGTATCCGAGTTGGTCTCCGAACAATGAAGAGTTCGCTTTCAGCCGGGAAGAGACAGGTATCCGGAGTATTTTCGTTAAGAACCTCACCACGGGTGAGGAACGTCGCCTGACAAGCGGCCAGTACGACGACATTCAACCGTCGTGGTCACCGGATGGCAGCACGATTCTCTTCGTGCGCGCCCGTCAACCAAACGTCAAGCTCGAGCCAGGCGACGTCTTTGGTTCGTTCTCAGATGGTGACATTTGGGCCATCGACGTCGCGAGTGGAAAGGAACTGCGACTCGCAGAGAATGCGTTCAATCCGGAATACTCACCTGATGGCCGGCGCATCGCGTTCGACGCTTCCTGGGCAGGTCCGCGTCGCATCTGGGCCCTGGATAGTCGTGGCTACAATCCACAACAATTAACCTCCGACACTTCCGAAGGTATCAGTCACGTACGTCCTCGTTGGTCGCCTGATGGCACCAAGCTCGTATTTCAAAACATCGAGCGCACCAAGTTTGATGTACGTGTCTTCGATCTGGTCAATAACACCACAATCTCGATCACCAACGATCCAGTCCAGGACATCAATCCCGTCTGGTCACCTTCCGGCAGGTTCATCTACTTCTCTTCCTATCGAGGCGGAGGCATCAATGTCTGGCGCGTAATGGTGTCGGGCCAGGGATATCCCGAAGGTCCACCGCAACAATTGACTATCGGGGCCGGACAGGATGTAGAACTGGCAATTTCACGCGATGGCGAAAGGATGGCCTTTTCAATTCTCAGGCAGAACGCGGACATCTGGCGTCTGCCGGTAGCCGCAGACAGCGGAAAGCCAGTTGGCCCACCCGAGGAAGTGATCACCACTACTCGTGAAGACAGTCGGGGCGCTTGGTCACCTGACGGGAAGACGATCGCTTTTAACTCCGATCGAACCGGCGAGATGAATATCTGGTTGCGCTCGCTGGAGACAAACCAATCACGGCAACTAACAAAAGGAGCGGGCGGAGACTACCAGGCTAATTGGTCGCCAGACGGCAAGACGATCGCCTTCTTCTCTTCTCGCGGCGGCACCGCGGATATTTGGTGCGTCGCCGTCGAAACGGGCAAACTAAAACGCCTGACCAAAAGAGATTGTGTGGACGTGAATCCGTTCTTCTCACCGGACGGAAAACTCATCGCCTACAACTCGGATCATAGCGGACGTCCGGAAGTTTGGGTGATGAACGCGGACGGCAGCGAGTCGAAACAAGTCACCGATGTGGGTCTGGGTGTCATGGGCCACTTCATACGTTGGACTCCGAGCGGCGACGCAGTGATCTTCCGCTGCCAGTGCGGTGGCAGTCCAATGACGATGCGGGTACGGCTGGATGGCGGGGCTCCGGAAGCGCTTGCTGAAGTTGCCGGCGGTTCGCACATGTCATTTTCGCCTGATCACTCGCGCATCATGGACGTGATGGGTCACAAGTCTCTTTGGGTCTCACCCCTCAATGGCGAGAAGCCAGAAAAAGTTTTCGAGTTTGCCAACCCGGATGTACGAATCGATTATCCAGTTTGGTCACCTGACGGTCACTGGGTGCTTTTCGATCGTTTCAAACCGAGCGGCGGCGACATCTGGTTAATGGATCACTTCGAGTAGCCCACCTGCACTACCCAGTTGTCGCTTGTGACACCAGGCGATCAAACTGCGCTCCCAAGGGTCACTTTTGCCATATTCTCGCAACCTTCCCCGGCTAATTTGTTATCTCCCGCATAGATCATTTCCAGGGGGAGGGTAGCAATGATTAGAAAGTTGAAATCGGGAAAGTATCGTCTCTACTCACGCAAGCTAGATCGAAAAACAGGCAAGCGTAAGAATCTTGGGACCTTTGACTCGCGCGACGCAGCCGAAAAGCATGAACGCGCTGTGCAATTTTACAAGCATAAGGGGTGAAAGGAGTTGTTATGAAAGCGACTGCCAGGGCCGAAATGCTCATCCGCAAACCAGTGGGCGAAGTCTTTCAAGCGTTTATTGACCCTGCCATCACTGCCAAATTCTGGTTCACGAAAAGCAGCGGAAAACTGGAGCCCGGTAAGATCGTCAAGTGGGAGTGGGAGATGTACAACGCTGCTGCGGAGGTGAGCGTCAAGTCAATCGAACCAAATAAACGAATCGTAGTTGACTGGTCAACTCACGAAGCGCCTACGACAATCGAATGGCTTTTCACTCCGCTGCCGGACAACACGACATTTGTCAGTATTAGCAACAGTGGCTTTAGCGGAAACGATGAAACGATTCTCCAACAGGCAGTAGCATCCACCGAAGGATTCACGATCGTGCTGGCGGGACTGAAAGCGCTCTTAGAGCACGGCGTATCCTTAAATCTGGTTGCAGATCGCTTTCCGCGCGGACTCAAGGAACAGGCCGTTTAAGAAAACCAGGACACAAATTCACTTTCAAGAAATCGCTGACGATCTGAACTTTTTCGGAGCGCTTCCCAGCCATTTTGAGCAATGCTCATCCGTCCTTTCCCGCGAGATGAGTGGCCACACGTTAACAGTTGACCGTATTAGGTTTGGGACAAATGCAAGGTTGTCCGACAAACATTGACACTGGGGCGAGTAGCCCGTTAACATGCCCGCCCATTCAGGACGATTTCTCTAGGTCGTCGATTTAAGGGAAATGCTCATTTAAGAACAGGACTTGTCAGGAAATGTGGTTCTTCTTTCAGAGGTGCCCACTTCAGGATGCGACAACGGGAAAAACGGGGTAGTCATTCCGTCCTCTTAACTTTAAATCTATTCAGTCAGAGTTGCCGTCGTCACCCCGAGCTGCTCTCGATCCGTCACTTGTGCTCGGGCTACTCAGATTTCTCTTACAACTTTGACCGCTCGTAAGCGGAGAACAGTTGTGACTATTAGAACATCAGCCCATTACCCCAAGGAGAGGTTGTTGCAATGAAGAACACTTTCAGATGGTCTTTGTGTTTGAGCGCATTGATCGCACTGGTTGCGATCGCCTGGACTTTCACCCCGACTGGGACCACTACCAGCAAACAAAAGGAGTCAAGCACGAGCACGCAAAGCGGCCCGGCTCCCGCCTATCACAGTCCGGGAGATCGTCACAAAGTCAGCGTCAGCGACGAAAAGGTCAGTCAGGATCTTGAGAAGCAGGGCGGACGCCTGATTGCCGACTATGGCAGCTACAAGATCTTTGATGTCTCCAGCAGCCTGGCTGCTACTGTGTCAGGCAATGCCAACGTGCAATCAGCAGACGAGAACAATTTGCTACTGCTCAACTCAGGCTCCATCGATACCAGTACCGATGCCGCGCAAAAGTTGCGCGTGACGAAGGGCGGTGGCGGCGAAGGCAAGCAAATGCACTTGATTCAGTTTGCCGGTCCGATTCGCGGCGAATGGTACCAGGCCCTGGCAAACACGGGCGCTGAGATCGTCACCTACATTCCTAACAATGCTTATTTGATCTACGGCGACGCCAAGAGTATTTCGGCGGCCAGGACTATGGCGACTCGATCTTACGTGCAGTGGGACAATTCCTACACAAGTTTTCACCGGCTCTCGCCGAAGATCAGTGTTCCCGAAAACCTGAAGGGCGCGGCTCCAGTCGGAGAGAAAGAAAGCCAGAAGGGGCCGGTTGCTAATAGCGCCGTCAAAGGAAGTCGACTTTACGCGATCCAACTCGTTCACGACGCGACCGAGAATGCGATCACCCTATCATTAATAGATCGACTCAAGGCTGCTCCAATCATTCGCCAGGCCCGTGTTCTAAACTATCTGAACATCGTCGTTGCCCTGGAGAGTCCGGATCTCGCGCAGCAGCTTTCCAATCGTGCGGATGTCGTTTGGATTGCCCCGTGGGTTATGCCTCACAAAATGGATGAACGACAGGACATGATCATTGCCGGTAATTTGACCGGCGGTAACGCGCCCACTCCAGGGGACTATCTCGCTTACCTGGCGGCGCACGGCTTCACCAACACAACCACGACTTTCGGTGTCAATATCAGCGACAGCGGGGTTGATAATGCGACCACCACGCCAAATCACTTTGGCTTGTACCGGCTCGGCGATGCGTCAGTTCCCGCCAACAGTCGCATTGTCTACAACCGTCTCGTGGGTACGCCAAACAGCGGGAGCACCTTGCAAGGTTGTGACGGCCACGGAAACCTCAACACGCATATTATTTGCGGTTATGTTCCTACCGGCACCGTCGGTGGCGTCAATTTTGGCGTCGCTCCGCACGCGGACGCTGCTGGTTTTCGTTATGGCCTCGGCGTCATGCCATTCACCAAAGTCGGTTCGTCGGTGATCTTCGATCCTGGTTCGTTTACTAATCCAAACTTCACCACGCTCGAGTCGACGGCCTACAACGACGGTATGCGCATCAGCAGCAACAGCTGGGGCGCAAGCGACAATTCCTACTCGGTCGATTCCCAGGAATACGACTCATTGGTGCGCGACGCGCAGCCTGCCTCTGCGCCTTTTCCGGCTGCCGGTAACCAGGAATACGTGATTGTTTTTGCGGCCGGCAATGATGGCTCCGGCAGCAACACCGTCGGGCTTCCCGGCACCGCCAAGAACGTCATTACTGTCGGTGCTTCGGAAAATGTCCAGGCATTCGGCGGTGCAGATGGTTGTGGCACCGGAGACACCGGGGCCGACAGTGCCAATGACATAATCGGTTTCTCAAGCCGTGGACCAACGGCAGACGGTCGCAAGAAGCCCGATATCGTCGCGCCCGGCACGCACGTGAGTGGTGGTGTTGCCCAAGCGTCATTGGTGCTGCCATCGGGAAGTGGGACTGGCGCCCAACTCGCATGTTTTGATGGCACGGGCGTTTGCGGCGGCACGGGCGGATCAAATTTCTTCCCTGCTGGCCAGCAGTACTACACGGGCTCATCCGGAACCAGTCACTCAACCCCTGCCATGTCCGGCTACGCCGCGTTGATGCGCCAGTTCTTCATCAACAACGCACTCACACCACCAACCCCGGCCATGACCAAGGCGTTGATGTTGAACTCCGCTCGTTATCTCAACGGATCGGGAGCAAACGATAACCTGTTCTCTAATAACCAGGGCATGGGTGAGGCGAACTTCAACTTTTTCTTTGACGAGTTCGTTACTGGCAGTATCAGACGTGACCAGATTGCGGCCGACAAGTTCACCGCCTCGGGTCAACAGCGCACGTTCACCGGTACAGTCAACGACAACACTAAACCGCTACGAGTTACCCTGGCCTGGACCGAACCTCCTGGACCAACCTCCGGTAACGCGTTCGTTAACAACCTCGATCTGGAAGTCACCGTTGGTGGCAACACCTACAAAGGTAACGTCTTCACAGGTGCCAATTCGGTTACCGGTGGTGCAGCTGATACTCGTAACAACGTGGAGAGTGTCTTTTTACCGGCGGGCGTCTCGGGCAGTATCGTAGTCAAGGTTAAGGCCACCAATATTGCCGGCAATGGCGTGCCCAACGATGCGGATCCATTGGACCAGGACTTTGCCCTGGTCGTCTACAACGCCACCACCGCGGCAGTGCCAGTGATTGAAGGAGGAACGGCCGCGATTACCGCCGAGTCGTGCGCTCCTGCCGATAACGCGCTTTCACCCGGTGAGACCGTAACGGTCAATTTCCCGCTTTCCAATGTGGGCACCGCAAATACCACCAACCTGGTAGCCACTTTGCAAGCAACCGGCGGCGTAACCACCCCGTCTGGACCGCAAACCTATGGCACTCTGGTTGCCGGTGGGCCAGCGGTAACCAAGTCCTTCACTTTTACTGTCGACCCATCGCTGATATGCGGTGGGAATGTGGTAGCAACATTCAACCTGCAAGATGGGGCGACAAATCTCGGCACCGTTACCTTCACGTTCAGAGTGGGAACACTCGGCGCTCCGAGCTCAGCACTCTATTCGACCGGAAATATCGCCGTGCCGATTCCAGATGTGAGTTCGGTTGAGATTCCCATTGTGGTCAATGCCGGCGGTGCGGTAGCTGACGTCAATGTAAGAGTCCGACTCAACCACACGTTCGATGAGGATCTAGTGATCGAGCTGATCGCTCCAGACGGTAGCACTGTCGTTCTCTCACAAAACCGAGACAATGCTCTCGGCGGTGGTGACAATTACGGCACTGGCGCTAACGACTGCTCCGGCACACCTACCATTTTTGATGATGCCGCCGCCACGCCAATTAGCGGAGGAGTTCCGCCTTTTGCAGGCACTTTCCGGCCCGAGACACCGTTGTCAGATCTAAACGGCAAGGGCGTCAACGGCACCTGGAAGTTGCGCGTGACTGACACAGCCGCACTGGACACCGGAACGGTCGGCTGTGTGACGCTAGAGATTACGCGTCAACCTTTCGTCTGTTGTGGCGTCGCTGGGACCCCGATTATCGGGTCTGGCGGTAACGCAACCATCACGGCGGAAAGCATTACGCCAGCGAACAACGCCCCCGATCCTGGCGAAACGGTGACGGCTACTTTCCCGGTCATCAACACGGGCGACGGCAGCACCACTAACCTGGTTGGCACGTTGCAGACCAGCGGCGGGGTCACTCCGGTAACGACTTCACGTACCTATGGAGTCGTCGTAGCGGGTGGTCCGGCAGTATCTCAACCCTTTACCTTTGTCGCCAACGGAACCTGCGGCAACAATATAACTGCCTCCATTCACTTCCAGGATGGACCTACTGACCTGGGTACGCTGACTTATACGTTCCGGCTGGGAACGGTCACTTCCGGTACCAGTACTTTCTCGAATAACACCGGTATCGTCATTCCCGCCAGTGGTACAGGGGCCACGACTGGCGCACCTTCGAATCCGTTCCCATCCAACATTACGGTGGCCGGGCTCGTTAATCCTGTCACCAACGTCTCAGTCAGACTCAAGAACATCAGTCATACGTTCCCGGACGACGTAGACGTACTTCTGGTTGGTCCAACTGGTCGCAAGTTCATCGTAATTTCCGACGCCGGTGATACGAACGACTGGGTGGGGGCAACGCTCACTCTTGATGACAACGCCACTAACCCTCTGAACGATACTGCTGCGAACGGCACTGGAACCTTCAGGCCAGGTAACTTTGGCACGGTTCAGGATCCCTTCCCCGCTCCTGCTCCGGCTAGTCCATATTTGTCGCCCGCGCCAGGAGGCACTGACACTTTCGCTTCAGCCTTCAATGGGGTAGACCCAAATGGCATCTGGAGTCTCTACGTGGTGGACGATGCGGCAACCGACACCGGCCAGTTCGCTGGCGGTTGGGACTTGATCATTACGACCAGCCAGAATGTTTGCAACAGCCAAACCTGTTCCCTGGTTTGCCCGGCAAACATCACTGTACCGGCCGACATGAGTGGTACCGGAGCGGTGGTAAATTATCCCGCTGCTTCGCCCACGGGCGCTTGCGGCGTGCTCAATTACAGCATTGCCTCAGGCTCGATCTTCCCAGTGGGTACAACCACGGTCACGGTCACCGGAGCGAATGCAGCCACCTGCACCTTCACGGTCACGGTTACCGGTGCATCTTCCGGACAGTTGCTCATCAGCGAATTCCGTGAACGCGGATCGGGAGGAGTCAACGACGAGTATGTTGAGCTCTATAACCCGGGTAACTCGCCGCTAACGGTAGCAGTGACGGACGCTTCTACAGGATGGGCGCTGGTTGGCTCTGACAACGTGACTCGCTTTGTCATTCCGACTGGCACGATCATTCCAGCGCACGGCCACTATCTGGGTGTCAACTCCAACGGCTACAGCCTCGCTAACTACGGAGGTACTGGCGCCGCGGCAGGAGACATTACTTTCACAACCGACATACCCGACAATACGGGTCTGGCTCTCTTCAACAGTTCGATTCCGTCGAACTTCACCGCCGCGAACAAGATTGACGCGGTGGGCTTCGCTAGTACCGCCAACGCCCTGTTCAAAGAGGGTACCGGCATAACGGATCTTTCGCCGGCGCAATCGATCGAGTACGCCTTCGTCCGAGATAGTTGCGGTAAGAGCGGATCGATTCCGGCGATGGGACCGTGCCCGAGCGGCGGCAACCCGGTCGATACCAATAACAATGCCAGCGACTTCTATTTCGTTGATACCGCTGGCACTGGAGCAGGTCAAAGACTGGGGGCGCCTGGACCAGAAAACCTGGGTAGTCCGATCGTCAATGCCGGGTTCGCTGCCACACTGGTCTTCCCGTGTGTCGGTGCCTCGGCGCCGCCAAATCGCGTCCGCGATTTCACCTCGGATCCGCCTAACAACTCCACGCTGGGAACATTGGAAATCCGGCGTAAGATCACCAACAACACGGGGGGAACTGTGACCCGGCTGAGATTCCGCGTCATAGACATTTCCTCAACGCTGGCTCCTCCAGGAACCGCAGACGTAAGAGTACGAACCTCCAGTCTATTGTCTGGTGTTTCCAATCCTTGCGGGCCGTTGGTTGATATTGAAGGAACTACCCTGGAAACACCCCCGGCGCAGGCGAGTGGTGGTGGCTTTAACTCGAGCCTGGGGGTGACCTCGGTTACGCCCACGGTCGTCGGCAAGAGCGTAGGTAAGAATAAGCGGCGGTTGATTACTGACCTGAAACCGGATGGCACCATCCAACTGGATGCGCCACTGGCAAACGGAGATAGCATCAACGTTCGCTTCCTGCTCGGCGTACAACAGGGAGGAAGATTCAAGTTCTTCATCAATGTTGAGGCGCTACCGTAACGCCCCAAGGCGTGAACTCAAGTCTCACGACTTGCTTGTGAGACAATAATCGAAGGGGAAGGATCATATCGATCCTTCCCCTTCTGAATTTACAGCCGTCGTTTAACTCTTAGTTTTGACAGCCTTGCTGCAACAGGCTGGAAATGTTCCTGGCTGGGGTTACTGGTGAAATACTCGCTTTATAGATGTGCCACCGATCGCCTTCCTCTACATTGGACCTGCGCATGACATAGCAACCAGCAAAAACGCGCTCCCGTCCGCTATTCGTCTGCGCAATCACCACTGTCGGGACTTCCGCGAAGAGACTTCCGGCCGCTCCTTCAATCAGTGGCGTAGGTTCCACCAGCAAACGTACGCTGATCGTATCAGCAAAACCACGAGAAAATTGGTCCAGGCCCACGGTTGGGTTCTTCCAGTAGCGATAGGCTTTTTCGTATTGCTTCTCGTTGATCGCCTGGTAGTAAGCCTTCAGCGCCTCAGTAGGTCCGGCATTAGCATCCGCTTGCGTCTCATCTTGTGAAGATGGTGAGTTATTTACAAAGTTGAGAGCGCTTCGAGCACTATCATAGTAGATCAACAATCGATTCCCGCTCAGCCTGAACCTGGTGGCCGAATCCAACGCGGCGAAATACTGCTGCTCCTGTTGATTGGCCCGCGAATCCAAACAGGCCCGCATGGTGCTGGCCATCCGACCGAACGTCAAAAGGTCGCCGCGAACTCGATAGGTGCCACTGTAGGAGTTGCAACCAGCCGACCCATTGACCCGACCATCGGCGTCAAACTTCATGGTTATCGTTGTACCCTGGATCACCGGCTTTTCTTCACCCACGCGTCCGAAAGAGACCAGGTGCCATTCCGTGTTCGCCAGTGGCTGGTCACCGGTCGAAAAACTCTTTCGGCTTTGCGCCGGATTAAGCAATCCGTCCCCAATTGCTGCAACCAAAACGAGAGCCAGAAAACCCGATCGAAAGCTCATGATTGTTCACCTCATTGCTATGAGAGTTGGATCGCCGGCTTGGGCAATAACGTCATTCGTCCCTAAATTATTGACACAACGTAGCTGCCAGAATATTGTGAGCAGGCTCTAAAACATCATACTGCCCCTCAGGATAGGCGATCGACTTGAAGCTCACGAACCACCTCAAACAGACGCTTCAGGTCATCTAAGGTCGCATTGTATCTTGACGCTCATTAGTCAAACAGCAGCTCACATTCGCTACCTGAGGCTGGCCTCAAAAAGGAGCACAGAATATTGCTGAACCCACTTGGCCTCTCACTTTCGTTTTTAGTGTTGTTTCTCTGCCTCTCACCCACTGCCGCTCAAACTGCGGGCCAACCGGTC
>DATFRK010000494.1:0-14239 GCA_035263325.1 Pyrinomonadaceae bacterium
ATGCTGCGTGCCCTGAGTAGGAACCAGCTGAAGAGCCGGGCTAAAACACCCGCGTCCGGGAGACCATTTACGGCTCGCAAAGTGTTTACCCGCCCGTATACTAGTCCTTCGCATTTGTAGCTACTACTGGCAAAAGATACAGGTTTTTTGTTTTGTTTCTGGTTAGTGAAAGGGTGCCACTTCCAGTAATAGTTGACAGTTACCGAGCACAGAGCGTAGACAGTAGACTCCGAACGCAGTGATCTAAAATTCCCCTGTAGGATTAATGACATGCCAATCTGGGCCTATAGCATGCCGCCACTGCTGCTGGCGGTAATCATGATTGTGTTGATCGACTTGATCTCGCTAGCCGGTCTTTTCATCACGAGACGATTCTTGTTGCCCCACTTCCACTACCACGACGGGGTGAACGATGCCGTCAGCGGAACGGTGCAGGCGATCGGAGTGTTTTACGGCATTACGGTGGGATTGATTGCTGTGGGTGTCTGGAATACTTACTCGAATGCAGGTGACCTGGTGTCGAGGGAAGCGTCAGCGATTGGAGCGCTCTATAACGATGTTGGTGGCTACCCATCGCCGCTGCGCGAGGAATTGCGGCAAGACCTCCGCAACTATACTGTGTTTCTAATCGACGTCGCCTGGCCAGAACAAAGGCATGGTCAGAGCAGCAGTTTTGCGGGAGCGAAGATACTTGAAGAGTTCCAGAACAAGCTGTACAACTTCGAACCAGCGACGCCGGGGAAGGTGGCGATTCATCAGGAAGCCCTCAGTGCCTACAACAAACTGCTTGAATATCGCCGCTTGCGCATTGATGCGGTTGGAGGAGCCTTGTCGGGACTGATGTGGTCAGTCATCTGGGTTGGTGCGGTCATCAGCATCGGGGTGGCGTATCTCTACCGGATCGAAGATGTGAAACTGCATTCCTTATTAATCTTACTGATGTCGGGATTTCTGGCTATTGTCCTGTTCATGATCGTCGTCAACGACAAGCCATTCTACGGTGCGGTCAGCGTTTCCTCGGATCCTTACAAGCTGATTCTCGACCGAGTGATCAACGTTTCTCATTAGTGTGTTTACGTGAACCAAGAAGCAGACTACAATGAACTCGAACGTTGGCAACCGCGTCCGGGCCTCCGCCTCCAAGGCCTGATTGTGATCTCGCTCTGCACGATTGTGAGCCATTCTTTCCCGAGCACTAAATGAAAAGAGTCGACCTTAAACGGGCGCAAAGCGCCCACTTCAGTACCATACGAGATATCAATCGCCAACTCGTGCTCAATTATGTGCGCGAACATGGGCCGATTTCCCGGGCTGAGATCGCCAGGCGAGTGATGCTGCAGCGTTCAACTGTTTCGGCAATTGTTGATGAGTTGCTTGACGATCATTTGGTCGAGGATGTGGGCAAAGGAGAGTCCACTGGCGGCCGCTGCGCCAACCTGTTGCGGTTGTGCGGAGGACATCCGGCCGCTATCGGCGTCGACATTTCACCAATACGCACGACGGTAGTCAGCAGTGATATCGCCGGCCTGGTGCTTGGTAAGAGAGAGTTTCCCACTGATCCTGATCCGGAAAAGACACTCAGCCGCGTGATTGCGGCCATCAATGAGTTACCACGCAAAACGTCACGAGATATTGAAGGGGTGGGAGTTAGCCTTCCTGGTCTGGTCGATCCACTTACCGGACATGCGCTCTTCATTCCCTATTTCAATTGGCGCGATCTCGATGTTGAAGGTCGGATCCACGCGGCGACCGGATTCAAAGTCACTATCGACAACGACGCAAACGCAGCGGCTCTTGCAGAACTCTGGTTCGGTTCAGCCGAAGTGAGTGAGACGCGAGATTTTATTCTGGTGTTCGTTTCCGAAGGTCTGGGCACAGGCATCATCCTGGATCGACAGGTATATCGCGGCGCTGCCGGTGCGGCCGGAGAGTTTGGTCATATGATCATTGGCCAAAAAGCCCCGGTAGCATGTTCCTGTGGTGGTTACGATTGTTGGGAAGCATTCGCCTCTGGCCGGGCCACTGGAGCCCGCTATGCCCAACTCGCTGGCCTGAGTGAAATAGGTCAGCAACCGAGCTTCGAACAAGTAATTCAACATGCGCTTGATGGCGAAGAGTCAGCGCAGACTGCGTTGCTGGAAACAGCGCGCAACCTGAGTATTGGCATCTCAAATCTCATTGTCGGCTTCAGCCCGGAACTCATTGTTATCGGTGGTCCATTAGCGCGGGCCTGGCCACTGGTCGCAGACATCCTGGGATCAATCGTGGAACGCAGCGTTAGACGAGGGTTACCCTCCGCGCGCATCATTCCTTCGACACTTGGTGAGCGAGCCACCTTGATGGGCGCATTGAGTCTTGTGTTGTCGACGAAGTTTGCGTCTGTCCCAATCTAGAGTAACGTCCACCTAGCATCTGCTACGTCTGTTGCGCCACTGGCGCACAATTCTCGCAATCTTACTTCCCGTAAAACAGGTTTTGGCTGGACCAGATCATGCTATACTGCCCGCCCCGGGGGCAGATTAGAGCTGAGATGTTCTTAGTTCTAAAACTCTGCAAAAGATTGTGCATTTTCGTTCAGTCCCCTTATACGTATTCCTCATCGTCATCATCTCGCTTAGCTCGATTGCTGCTTGCCGGCGAAACAAAACTAGCCAACGCACGAATGGGAACGAAACCAAGCACGATCAGGACGTGACCATAAACGCAAAACCTCAGGACGCTATCTTTATCGACTTTCAACAGAACTGGCGGCAGTTAATCAGCCAGTCTCCTGAGTTTACGCTTCCCGTCGTCGCTAAACCTCCAGAACAAAAGGAGGTTTGGGAACCACTCGTATTAGCTGAATGTGTTTTCTCTCCTGACGCT
This sequence comes from Pyrinomonadaceae bacterium, assembly GCA_035263325.1. GTDB lineage: Bacteria > Acidobacteriota > Blastocatellia > Pyrinomonadales > Pyrinomonadaceae > PSRF01. The sequence continues at coordinate 2,866 of DATFRK010000494.1, forward strand.
GGCACCCAGGTGCCTCAGGTAACGCTGGTCTGGAATGAACCCGCTCAGGTTCAGGTTCCCACGGTGCCCGCCGCAGCAAAACAGGCGGCGTCGGCCCAGACTACCCAGACTGCAGATTTAGCCAGGACGAGGTTTGATCTTTCTACCAACTATCAAGGGTTTGCGAAGAACGAGTACTCCAGCACACTGGCGACGGACAAACTAAAGCGCTTTAATCTGCCTTCGAACAGCGCGTTAGTGAGCCAACCAGAAGCGGTGGTCCAGGCTGGGCCAAGTTTGTTTCCCAAGCTCATGGATTTCCGTACCGAGTCAATTCGAGACCGCGATACCAATCGTGACCTGGTAAAGAAAACGCTGGTGCTGAGAGACTTGACCCCTGGGCTGACCTACACCATACGCGTTTTAGTTCGCGGCGATAACCAGTGGAGTGAAGAGAAGGAAGTTGTTTTTCTTACTCCGGTCTGTTTCAAAACATTCTGAGTGAACACGATGAAAGTTCCAGGCTACCAGCGACTGTCTTTTTCGCTTCTGGTCCTGGTGTGTTTCTCCAGCGCCCCAGTTGTTGCACAGGTCACACCAAGATGGTTTGACATCAACCCATCCCGCAGTAATGGCGATAACAATAGCGCCAGTGGCGGCAGAATTAATCACGTTGGCGCAGCCGCAGACTTCAGCAGGGTCTACGCTGCAACTGAATGGGGTGGACTCTATACGAGTTTCGACCAGGGCAATACCTGGGTCAAAATAAATACATTCGCGCCCTCAGTCACCTGGGATGTGAAGGTCGATCCGGCAAACAACCGGCGCGTCTATGCCTCCTCGTTTTATGATGGGCGGGCTGTGAATCCGCAATCGGGAATAAGCGTCAGCAGCGACGCCGGCAGTAGTTGGAGTCCCGTGAGCTTTCCGACGTTCAATCTGCTGAATTGTGCGATCGCTTCAGCCAAGACGGAGCCGACAGGTTGGCAAATAGCAATCGATCCCACTAACACAGCAAATGTTTTTGTAGGAACAAATTGTGGTTTAGCGCGCAGCACTAACAGTGGCTCTAACTGGGGCTTTGTTGATCCGTCTCCAGGAGATAACGCGGAGCAGGTGTTCGCAGTTATCGCGGTGGGCAACCAGGTCGTGGATGTAATTAGCTCGAATGGGCATTTTCGTTCGATTGACAATGGTACCAATTGGTCGCCGGTGCCCTCGCCAGCACTGCCCGGCCCGGTCGCCACAAATAGCGGTCCCGGCAGCACCATTGCCGTCTCACCGGTAGAGAGTTCAGTGTTGCTGGCTGCCAACGGAACCAACATTTGGGAATCAGATAACGGAGGCGGTAGTTGGCCCACGTCGTTAACTCTACCGTTGCGCAGCGGGAGTTCCAACGTTCAGGGTCGAATACCATTCGTTAAGACAAACCAGCTGACATCTACTCAATTCGATATCTGGTACGGCGATGTAAATCTCTTCAAAGCGACTGCGAATACCCCAACGAGCATTCCTCCCGGTACCACAGGTGGTCCACGCGCTCCCCTGAACAGTTGGAGCAATATGCAGGAAGACGCCCATTGGGACACTGGCGATGTGATGTTTGATCCGCGCTTTACTGCCGGCGCGTGTCCGCGTTTGTTTACCAGCGACGGCGGTGTTTATCGTAATAGCGGCGTGAACAACCCGGGTTGCCAGAATCCCGATTGGGGACAACCGACTATTACACCTCATGCTACCTGGCTGTGGTCCATGGATGGGCGCATTTCATCAGGTCGGCAACACGCTATTACCTATGGTCTGCAGGACGACGGTGGCTGGGCCGCAACGAACGTTGTCGAAGGCCACAATCCGCCGGCGCCGAATTGGAATAACTACACCTGTTGTGACATTTCCGATAATGAACACGATACGACGGGACTATTCATGGACTCTGAAGGGTTCTCAAACCAGGGAAGGGTTATTCGAGTACGTAAGAGAAACCCGGATGGTGGGGGAGACTCGGAGATTCCGAATTATCCCTCCGCCGGGACCTTCACCCCGTTCAGTGCGGGAAAGGGAATAGCCAGGTTTGGTCCTGACGCGTTTGCAGTCAATCCTTCGGACGGCGTCTACTTTACCAACAAGATCACCGACAATCCGATTGCCTGGACGTCCCTAAACCTTCCTCTTACCGCTACCTCCAATGCGGGGAGTATCAAGGTAGCCAATCTTGGCGGAAGACCGAACGTCTATTTCCATTCCGGAGACGGCAACGAGAGTAGCCCGGGGTCAATTTTTATCTCCACCATGTTGGGAACTACGGCCGCTCCCGGAAGCAACTGGAGTTTGCTAAATCTACCTCCCGGAATAGGCAGTGTGACGGTTTATGACGTCGATCCGAACAATGGCAGACGGATTGTCATTTCCGGTATCAACAGCGCCTCCAACAATTTTGAGATGTGGATGACCGAGAGCCTGGGTGCCAACTGGAATCGCTTGACCCAATTGGATAATCTCATGGTGGGCAACAGTCCTGACGGTAGCGGAACGAATGTGTTCAAGAACTTTGCCAATCGTGGCAGAGTAACAAGATCTGGTGGCGGTACTTTTAATTTTGGTACTTCGTGGCAACCGTCGCTGCTGAAGTTTGATCCTCTCGATCCCACTACAATAATCGCAGGTGCTGTGGATGCCGGCGTCTTTCTCTCGTTGAATAACGGTGCGAGTTGGCAGTTAATCTCAACTCCGATAAACCCAAATTCAACTACGCCGCATATTCCCAGACCGCTGTTCGCTTACTTTAGCCCGGGAAGATTCAACGCCTCGACTGCCTCGTTTGACGTCTGGGTGGGAACAAGAGGCGCCGGGGTAATGAAAGTTGTGGTTGACCAAAGGCGTGGGGATTAGTTTAATCCCTCATGCACATCTTTCGTTTCGAGAGTCTGCACGGACCGCGTCTCGGTTTGGATGTCGACGGTGGCCGCTACGATCTCACCGCCGCAGTCCCCAACCTGTTTGATATTTCCGCCTGGCTTTCGTTGAGTGATCCAGTCAAGGCCCTCCGCGACTCATTGGCTGAGGTTAGTCGCTTTCCCTTAAAACAAGATCTGACGTTACTGGCCCCACTGGATGTCCAGGAGGTTTGGGCCTGTGGCGTAACCTATCTTCGTTCAAAGGTTGCTCGAATGGAAGAGAGTGAAGGTGGTGGCGACTTTTACGATCATGTCTACGACGCAGAGCGACCGGAGATCTTTTTCAAGGCTAATCCTGAACGAGTGAAGGCTCCTGGCCAACCGATTCGTATTCGGCGTGATTCCGTGTGGAATGTTCCGGAACCGGAATTGACGTTGGTTGTTTCCGGCGCCGGCGATATCGTCGGTTACACGATTGGAAACGACGTGTCGTCACGCTCGATCGAGGGGGAGAACCCGCTCTATTTGCCACAGGCCAAAGTTTACGATGGCAGTTGTGCTTTGGGGCCCGTGATCGCGGTGAGTGGGAACGGTCTCAATCCCAGGAAGATTCAAATGTCGATCTTGCGTGAGGGTAAGGAAATGTTTAGCGGTGAAACATCCACGGCGCAGCTGCGGCGCAGACCGGAGGAACTGGTGAGTTACTTGTTTCGTGAGCTCACGTTCAAGCACGGCGCCTTCTTGTTGACTGGAACGGGCCTGGTACCACCAGACGACTTCACGCTTGAGGTTGGTGATGTTGTTAATATCACGATCGAGGGTGTTGGTACGCTCCAAAACCCTGTTGCTTAACCAAAATAGGTCCAGTGTGACGAATAGATCCTGTTCCTAAAACGCGTCCACCAAAGAGCGCACCTTAAGCTGCGCCTCGACCTCACTCTTCTTCATCGGTTGCCGAGCCTTCAACTCCACTTGCACCGCCTGTCCCGGAACCAGGTCAAAATAGTTGTCTGAGAAAGACCCGTTACTCTCATCAACTGAGAGATACACAGCGCGGGCAAACTTGTCCGTGGTCAACGAAACCAGGAATCCCTGCGCTGACTGGCTCACGGTGGTGGTGATCTTTGGTTTGATGAGCGCGAGGTCCTTCGCCGGTGCAAAGAAGTAGTGGCTACTCGAAACGATCTTGTCATTGACCAACAGCTCGCAGTTCAGAAACGTCTGGCGCGGATCTCGGTTACCAAGTAGGGTGGCTCGGCTCTCAGAGTCATAGACCGCACTGTGCCGGGCTTCGATCGTGACCTCTTTATTCGTTTGCCACAGGGCGTTGCCATTCAAATCCATCAAGGTCAGTTTCAGTTTTCCGGCGAAAGGCTTTTGCTTGTCCGAAACCACATAGATCTTAAGTTCGCCATTCTCTTCGTGCGGGCTGACCAGCAGGTCGCTATAGAAACGGCGGGCGTAGTACTGCAACGCTTTCCAACGCCCAAAGTAGTCAATGCTGGACCAGGAGGCGACTGGCCAGCAGTCGTCAATTTGCCAGTAGAGTGAGCCCATGTTGCGCGGCATAATGCGGCGCAAGTGTTCCGCTCCCACCTTGATACCTTCAGCCTGTAATAACTGACTTACGTATAGAAACGACTCGAAATCCTTCGGCTGCGGGTAATCACGCAGCATGTACTCCCGAATCAGCTGGTTTCCGCGGGGATGCTTTTGGTGGGCCATCATCACCGGCGATTCGATCATTCGATCCTGGGGCAACGCATAACTGGCCACCGTTTTTAGCTCCGGAAATGACTGAAAGCCATATTCACTCATGAAACGCGGCAACTGTTTTTCGTAGTCGGTGAAAGGCAGGGCCGCATGCCAGACGCCCCAGTAATGAACGTCGCCAATCTTTTGCGAATCCGAATCGTCTTCCAGATTTGAACTGGGCGAGCTGGGCCAGTAGGGCCGCGAGGGGTCGAGTTCGGCGCAGACTTTTGGCAGAACATCATGGAAGATGGCTTTGTAATAGTCCCATAATTTTGGAGGTAGATTCTGTTTCCAGCCCCAATGCATCCAGGCCGTTTCTACCTCGTTGTTGCCTACCCAGATCACCAGGCTGGGGTGATTTCTTAGCCGCTTGACGTTATCGATCGCCTCCTGGCGCACATTGTCCAAAAACTCTTTGTCCCCGGGATACATGCTGCAAGCAAACATGAAATCCTGCCAAACTAATATGCCCATCTCGTCGCAAAGGTTATAAAAGTCGTCACTTTCGTAGATGCCGCCGCCCCAAACGCGCAGCATATTCATGTTGGTATCACGGACCGAGGTGACCAGTTGGCGATAACGTTCTTTCGTAATGCGAGTGGGAAACGAGTCGGCCGGGATCCAGTTGCCGCCTTTGGCGAAGACAGGCACGCCGTTGATCACGAACATGAAGCTCTTACCCCATTGATCAGGTTGCTGGCGAAGTTCGAGCGTACGTATCCCGACTTGAGTGGCCGCCTTGTCGATGACTTCCTGCTGGTTGAGCAAGCGAGTTTGAAAGTTGTACAGGGGATGCTCGCCCATGCCGTTGGGCCACCAGACTGCCGGGTTCTTGATAACGAAATCCACGGCCACTCGGTTAAGTCCGGGCTTTAACGACACCGCCTGTCGCGCCACTACTCCTCGCGATGTTTCGTTCTCCAAGACCACAGTTGCCTCGAGATTGTTAGTCGCGTCGATCTCCACCTCAGCGCTCAGCTGGGCCGCCTCGGTCTTAAGTTCCTTTGTCACCACCCGAATTGAATCGATGCGCGCCTCATCCCAACTCTCGAGCATCACCGGTTGCCAAATACCACTCGTTACAAAACGAGGACCCCAGTCCCAACCAAACTGGTACGGCGCTTTACGGGTGTACGGGCTGGTCTTCTCGCCCTGGTCGTTTGGCGATGGCAATTGGTAGTCAAGTTTTGCCATGACGGGCAGAATCTCATTTATGGGAGAACGGAAATGGATGCGCAGTGTATTGGCCCCAGGTTTGAGTAACGCCTTCGCATCGACGCGCCATTCGCGGAACATGTTGTTGGCGCTCAGCAAAGGTGAGTCGTTCAGAAAGACTTGCGCATAGGTGTCCAGGCCGGCAAAAACCAGCTCGACGTGTTTGGCCTTCAACGTTTCCGGTTTGACCTGGAATACGGATTCATATTCCCAGTCAACTTTTCCGATCCACTGGAGCTTTTGTTCGTTGTCACGGTAGAAAGGATTATCAATCAGCTTGTTTTTCAGTAAGTCGGTATGCACGCAACCGGGTACAGTAGCGGCATACCAGTCGTTCTTATCCGCCTGGCGAAACTTCCAGCCAGTGTTGAGATATTGTCGTGAGCGGGTAATTGCGTTAACGGTTGGCATAGCTGAGGACGTCATGAACAAAAGCAGCGAAAACAAAAGCCAGATGGGTCGAAGGGTTTGCGGACTCACGGTAGTGTTGGTTAGTCTGCAATAGTCCTGAATTTCCGGTCTGGTCATGTCCTTAGGCTGTCTCCTTAGAGTAAGCTGGGCCGAAGACTTCGGGCTTGACGGAGTCTTCAACATGTACTATCTAGTACCGTGGTTAGGCGAAAAATCTTGACTCCCCATTGGTTGCCGCCACTAACAGAGCCTTAACTGGCGGTCGATGACCTAGTGCGACGAATAGACCTCAAGAGTGCGAATGTTGCTCGATCGAACACGATTCGGGACATCAATCGCCAGATTGTACTCAATTACGTCCGCGAACGGGGACCTATCTCCCGGTCTGAAATCGCTCACGAAACTGCGCTACAACGTTCAACGGTTTCCCTCATTGTTGATGAGCTCAAGGCCAATGGACTAATCGAAGAGGGCAGCGGTGAGTCTACTGGCGGCCGGCCACCGATCCTGTTGTCACTTCGTACCTCTGATGCAGTGGCGATCGGAGTCGACATCGGCACCGCGCAAACGCTTACTGCCACCAGTGATCTCGCGGGCAGACTCCTGGAACACGAAGAGTTTCCCACCGACTCCGCCGCCGAAAAAACAATTCAACAAGTCGTAGGGAGCGTTTGCCGGTTGGTCGAGAAGCATAGGCACACGATCGAAGGGATCGGAGTCAGCGTCCCGGGCTTCGTCAATCCGAACACAGGCGAGCTATACATCCCTCATTTCGATTGGCGCAATATTCGCATCGCCGATGCCCTGCGCGACGCCACCGGGTTACCGGTAACGATCGATAATGATGCCAACAATGCTGCGCTGGCGGAACTCTGGTTTGGCCGTCCCGAAATCCGCGAGGTGCGAGACTTTATCATGGTGCTGGTAGAGGAAGGAGTCGGCACCGGCATCGTGTTTGACGGGCAAGTGTACCGCGGTGAAGCGGGTGCTGCCGGTGAGTTCGGACACATGATCATTGGCCAGGGCGCGCCGGTCCCTTGTGCGTCGGGAAGTCGCGAGTGTTGGGAAGCGTTTGCCTCCGAACGATCCGCCCTGGCACGTTACGCGAAGTTGACTCAAGGCGCTAACGGAACGGCGTTGTCGAATTTTGTGGAGCTGGTGAATCGAGCTGTGAACAGTGATGAGGCTGCCAGCGCAGCCTTGAAAGAGACGGCGCGCTATCTTGGCGTTGGCATTGCCAATTTGATTCAAGGGTTGGCACCGGAGGCCGTCATTGTTAGTGGACCAATTGTCGGCGCCTGGCCGGTATTTTTTGAAGATCTAAAAGGCGCAGTCGAAACTAGTCTTTGTCGTGGACTTCCCTCTACTCCAATCATCGCCTCAACCCTGGGTGGTCAACCTACTCTCATGGGGGCCATCAGTTTGATTCTCGCCAGCAAATTTGCGTCTGTGACTTTTGCGTAAATTCATCCACAGATTACGCAGATTTTTTGCTAACCAGCTGAGACCCACGAGCCCAACCCCGTTCCATTCAAGCTGCCCGGCTTGCGATTCGAACTGTTAGGTTCTATTCAAGCTGTGGCTTTATTCAAGCTGGATAACTTCACCCAAGATGCTTTGAGGAGCTATTCACTCAACTAAACTGTTTAGTTATTAATCTGTGTAATCTGTGGATACGCTCAGGTAACAACGGGATCGCCGAAGTTCTCGACGACCTCTGGACCTTTGCTCCTTCTGAGACCAAGGGCGGAAATTGCATAGAACAGAATCGCCACCAGTATCAAATAGCGAAAGCCGAGCAACATCGATGAGTACTCCGCGAGGCCACCCAGCATGGCCCCGGCGATATTGAATCCGAAAGCTCGATCGGGTGACGCGGTCCGTTTGAATGACGCTACAAAGATCACCCCGGCGAAAAACACCGGGGCAAATACTAACAAGCAGGCCAAAACGACTTGAGGCACCCGTGCCATACCCAGAAAGTAATCCAGCGGCACAACGACATTGAGTAACAACCCGATCAGCAAGCCGGCATAGTAGGGCCAGAGTTTGCGAGGCTGAAGTCGCAACGTCCAGAGATTCGCTATCAAGATCATCACTAGGACCGCAAAGAACACCACTGAATTGACCAGCCAAGTGCTGCCAAACAACAACGCCATCGACACGACCGCCTTCGTCTCAATCAACATGAAGCCGGCCCCCAGAAAGAAGAACAGCAGGTAGAGTCCTCGCTCCTCCGCACCGGAAGTCGTCGTGACTGATTTTCCACGTGGCCGAAACAGTAAGATCAAGACTAGCGCTATGCCCGCCATTATGAACATTCCCCGCAAACTTAACGCGGGAATCATGGGCTCCCGCAGATAAAGAAAGGGCCAATCGTCGGTGGCCGAACGGATGCCGCCGGGGAGGATTGAGACAGTTGCCGGCCCAAACTTTTGCCAGAGAGCGGGCTGCGCAGCGTCGGCGCCTGGATTCAGTGCAAACCCGTTCGGCGTGGCTGGAGACGGGGTTTCATCATTGCGGAGAAAGTATGCGGGTGTTCGGTTGAAGGCATCGCGCAACTCACCTGTATGACCGGCAAAGAAGATCGTGAAGTCACCAAACGTCGCCATCTCCGGCTCGATCACTTGCCGGTAGGGAAGGGTCAGTACCAGCGGATTGCCGTTGCCAAAAGTTTCCTCTAAGCCTTGTAGCAGACGCGTAGCCAACCAGCCCTGGCGAAAATAGTTGTAAATCACAAATGTCCCGTCAGGTTTTAGATGGTCTCGCACATCAGCAAATGTCTGTTTGGTGAAAAGATAACTCTCCAGGCGAATGTTGCTGTAGCCACTGTGCAACACCAGTGAATCAACCAGTGCATAGATGACCAGGTCGTACTTGCGCGTGCTGGAGCGCAGGAAATTCCGTCCATCGTCGAGGTGTATTTCGACCCGACTGTCCTGGTACGGTTGATCGGGATGGTTCTCGCGACCAAGCCGGTATATGGCCGGATCAATTTCCACTGCGTCCACGTGCGTTGCGCCCCATTGCAGTGCGCGACTCACATCGTTTCCCGACCCCGCGCCAATGATCAGCACATCCTTGAAAGGTTGCCGGCCGCTATCACGATTGAGGAGATGAGGCAGGGCGTAAGCGGGAAACACTTCGTTTCGCGACACCATCTGCTGGTGATAGATCAGGTTTACTGACAGTGAGAGATCCTGTTTCTTGAAGTCGATGCGGTAATAAGGCGACCAGATCTGTTTTGCTTCTCTCTGTCCGGGATAGTCGTTATGAACGGGTGAATACGAAGCAACCGCGATCAGACCCACCAACAACAGAGCGGTGATCGGCGCCCAACTCTTAAGACTTCGATATTGGCGGTGGGGCGAAACAAAAAAGAAATAGCCAAGGCCGAGGGCGACGAGCAAAAACCACCAGGTGGGTGACCACTGCAACCAGGATAGAACTGCGAACAGCACAATCCCGGCGATACTGCCGGCAATGTTCAGGGTATAGGCTTTGACGCGATTGGGTTGCCGGTTCAGCGCTCGGCCAAGTTCCTGACCGGGACCGATCAAAGCGAGGGCAATCACGAGAAAGAAGAAGCCGCAGAGCACTTCAACTGGAATCGCGTAGCGAGAGAGATCCTGGTTGTGAATTGTAGTACCGAAGTAGATATTTTGTGACGATGCGTCGTGACTGGTGTCGGCAAACTTCAAGAAAGAGCCGCTACTAATTTCAACCGCAGTACCAGCCATCAGAGCAACGACTAACAGCAACGGCGTCCAGGGTAGGTAACGCCGTCGCTGACGCGCTGCCAAGCATCCAACCGACATCCCGAGGAAGCAGGCGAGCAAAACGACATTCGTAAAGAAGGTCAGGTAGAGAATATGCGCCGGAAACCAACGGATGGCAGCTAACTCCAGAAAGAGAATTAGCACGCTGATTAGAAATAGTTCAAAGCCGTCTGGCGACGATCCTGCTTTGCTGATTTCTGATGTAAAAGAGTTGCTGGATTCTGTTTGGCTCTGCATAGCCTCACTTGAGTGTGAACCGGTCTGAAAGTCCGCCCACCATTACATCGAAGTCACCCGGCTCCGCTACGGGACGGTTGTTGGTGCCGATGAATGAGAGATCATCGTGATTCAACTTGAAGGTTAGGGTGCGGCTTTGACCCGGCTCCAGGTAGATCTTGGCGAAGCGTTTGAGGCGTCTCACAGACGGCGAAAGTGAAGCAACCAGATCCCGTACGTACAACTGCACTACTTCCTTGCCCGCAAGTTTCCCCGTATTGGTAACCGTGACGTTTACTGTCAGAGTGTCATTGCCGGAAATCTCTTTTTGACTGAGACGCAGATCTTTGTAGGCAAAGGTCGTATAGCTAAGACCCTCGCCAAATTCGAACTGCGGTTTGAAGGCAACGTTGCCGAAAGCCGTGTCTTCGGTTTCGAATGCTTTGTGATCGTAGGTGATTAGACCATTCGGAGTGCGCGGATAGGTGAAGGGAAGTTTGCCCGAAGGATTGAAATCGCCAAAGAGCACGTCCGCGACTGCCTGTCCGCCTTCCATTCCCGGGTTGTAGGCCAGGAGAATTGCCCCTGATTTGTCGACGAGGCGGTTGATGATACGTGGCCGCCCTTCTACTAAAACGAGTACGACAGGCTTTCCGGTAGCCTGAATCGCCTCCGCGAGTTTGAGTTGGATGGGTGCCAGGGTGAGATCAGTGATGTTGCCGGGCGTTTCGGTATACGAACCCTCACCCAAACAAAGCACGACGACGTCTGCCGCCTGGGCTGCCTGCACTGCCGCAGGGATATCCACTTCACTGTCAACATCGGTGGGAGTTGAGCCAATTGGACCAGGTCCGCGACTGATCTTGGTTCCCGGGACGTAGGTCACATTCGCGTTGCCAATTTTTTCCTCGATGGCGCCGCGGATTGTAAGGCGGTCTTTGGGGAACAATGATGGATCGGAACCCTGCCAAACCCAGGTCCAACCATTGTTGAGCGAAATCATCGAGTCGGCCGTGGGACCAGTTACCAGCACCTTCTTGTTTTTCGCGAGTGGCAATACCTGGTTTGCGTTTTTCAAGAGGGTCATTGATTCATGGGCGGCTTGCAGGCTCGCCTGCCTGTATT